>NZ_JBSGXB010000008.1:0-64043 GCF_053609185.1 Streptomyces sp. NPDC054956
GCGTTAACGCCGTTAACGCCCACGCGCCGTCCCATTGCGCGAAGGGACCCCGATGATGCTTGTCCGACGGTCCATCGGGGTGGGTCTTGTCCGGGCAGGCCGAGTGCACTGACCCCTGGCGTCGCGAGCGGCGAGTCGGCGGCGCAACTCGCGGCGGCCGGGTCAGAAGGTGGCGGTCTCCCGGTAGTGGTCGAGGTACTCGGCGTTGGCGATGGGGACGCCGGCCAGGAACTCGTCCGGCAGGTCGAAGGCGTCCACGAGCGTCATCATGTGCGGGGCGAGCTCCGCGATGACGGTGTCGATCGTCTTGTGCAGCCCGAGTACGTGCTCCGCGGTCAGCCGCTGCTCGGCGAGCAGATCGCCGGTGTGTTCCCGCAGTTGTTCCAGCAGGAACAGCCAGCACAGGTTCTTGAGCAGTTTTCGGGTCGCGGGGTCGCTCGCCTGTCCGGCCGTGGCCAGGAAGGCGTCGGCCGCCAGCCGGCGGGCGTGGGCGGAGACCATCTCCAGGGCGGGGCCGGAGGATTCGTTCCAGCGGCCGACCGGGTCTCCCGAGGGGCCCTGGCGCAGCGCGGTCCGGGCGCGCGTCTGCCAGGTCTGCTCGACGGAGACGATGAGGTCGCGCAGGAAGTGCAGGTCCGTCAGCTCGCGTTCGGCGGCGGGCCGGCTGTCCGAACCGCTCGTGTCCATCTGGTGCCCGAAGACCATCTCGGCGGCGGCCTTGACCCAGATGACGAGGTTGTCGCCCTCCGCGGTGATCCCGCCCTCGATGTTCCCGGGCAGGTCCGAGATCCTGTTCACGGGGAACAGGCCCTGTGCGCCGCACCGTTCCCGGGACTCGGTCGTGATCTCCCGGGCCTGCCAGGTGATCCAGCCCTTGGCCACCGCCACCATCCGCTCCACTTCCTCCCGCTCCGTTTCGTCGTGCGTGACGAAGCGGTCCATCACCGACCGGTGCAGGAAGGTCATGGCGTAGGCGTTCGCGAGGGAGCGCAACAGCCGGCCGTGGTGGCTGCGGTGGCTGGTCAGCGGGATGCGCTGGCCGGACTTCGGGCCGCCGATGTGCCGGTGGTACGAGTAGCGGACCGCGATGGTGAGGGCGGCCCGTGCCATGCCCAGGGTGCCGGCGCTCATGCAGAGCTTGCCCATGGTGACGCGGCCGACGGAGCGCAGGAAGCGCTTGCGCCGGTTGCCGAGGTCACTGGTCAGCGTGCCGTCCTCGTCCAGCCGGCCGTGGCCGGCCTGCAGCATGGCATCGCGCGGCAGCCATACGTGGTCGAAGGCGGTGAGGCAGTGGTCGACCGGGGTGCCTGTACGCTGCGGCAGCGGGCGGACCTTGACCCCGGGCAGGTGCCCGTTCTCGTCGCTCAGCGGGGTCAGGAACAGGAAGATGCCCTGGTCCTGACCGTCGACCATGAGCCGGGCGGCCACCACCGCGCTCTTCGGGCCGCCGATGAGGCTCGTGTTGGGCATGAACTTCTGGGCTCCCGGAGTGGGAGTGTTGAGGACGAACCCGCCGGTTGACCGGTCTAAGACGGCGGTGGTCTGCAAGGAGGCCACGTCGTTGCCGTGTTCCAGCTCGGTGCACAGGAAGGTGCCGATGCGCTGCATCGAGGTGAAGGCGGACATGTTGCGCCGGTAGCCGTCGTGGTCAAGGAGGCTGCCGACGAAGAGGTTGTAGTGGATGCTCGCCAGTGTGCACAGGCCGCCGTCCACGAACCCGGCCCACTCGTGGAGTCCGGCCAGCCGGCGGGCGTCGTACGACAGCGCGGCGGGGTTGTCGACGGAGCTGTTGACCAGGCGCAGGCGGTCGTAGGAGAGCGCCGTGCGCTCGCCCGGAGTCAGGCCTGGTCGATACGCGAAGAAGTTACTGCCGAGGAGTCTTCGCCACTCCTCGTGGACACGGTCGCGGTCCTCCCGGTCGAAGAGCAGGAAGGTCAGCTCTCCGGTGGTCGACCCGGCGGGCGTGGTGGCGGTCTTGGTCTCAGGCTTCTCGGCGCCTGGCTGAACAGGCAGAACGCCGAGTTGAACAGTGCGGTTTTCGGCCCCCCCGGCCTGGCTGCTTCTGAAAGGTTCCGCGTGCTCGAGCGTCAGTGCGGACATCGGACCATCCCCTTAGGAACCGAAGTACAGGTTGCACAGGGGTCCAAAGATACGAACTAACCGGTTTTGTTTTCAAGAGGGACCTGCTTGAAAAACCGGTGACCTGGTTTTATTCTCGAAATGTGGACGCTACAGTCGAGTAGGTAGAGCTGTCTGCTGGCTGATCAGCGTGCATATCGGACAGTGACGTGGCGAACGCGCCATGTGAGTGCAGGGGGAGTACGAACCTAGCGGTTTGTTCTTGGCCCGAGTGGCATCGGAGGGTGTATGGCGCGGCAAGAGCGAGCCATTCGTACACGGCAGAAGATCCTGGTCGCAGCGGCGGAGCTGTTCGACGAGGTCGGTTACGAGGCCGCGACGATCTCCGAAGTGCTCAAGAGATCCGGGGTGACCAAGGGAGCCCTGTACTTCCACTTCACCTCGAAGGAAGAGCTGGCCCAGGCGGTGCTGGCCGGGCAGGTGGGAGCCCTGCCGCCGGTACCGAAGCCGGAGTTGTTCCTCCAGCAGAGCCTGGACGAGGCGCTCGTCCTGGCCTACCTGCTGCGCAAGGGGGACCCGATGGTGCGGGGGAGCGTGCGGCTCACCCTGGACCAGGGATCCCCGCTCGACGGACTCGACCGGCAGATCCCCATGCAGGGGTGGAACGACCACAACACGGCGGTGCTCGCCCGGGCCAAGGAATGCGGGGAGCTCCTTCCGCACATCGACATCGAGGCCACCGCCAAGATGTTCACCGGTAGCTTCACCGGCGTCCAGGTGCTCTCGAAGATCATGACCGGGCACGCGGACATGGTGGACCGGGTGACGGATCTGATGCGGACGCTGCTGACCGCGATCGCCATGCCCGGGGTGCTGGTGCGCCTCGACTTCGCCCCCGACCGGGCGGAGCGGGTGTACGAGGCGGCCATCAAGCTGCGCGACGCCAAGGCCGAGGCGGAGGCGGCGGCCGACGCGGCGTGAGCGCGGCGTGAGCGCGGTTTGAGCGCGACGAAGAAGTGACATCGGCGGTCCGGAAACGGGCCGCCGATGTGGGGGGAGGGGGCAGGTTGTTCTCCTCGGTGTACGTGGGTGTGGTGGGGCACGGAAACCCAAGGACCGACCGAACGGAGTGCACAGATGGAGATGGCTGCTTGCCCGTACGCACTGGACGTGCTGGGGCGGGACATCGCGGCTGAGGGCGCGATGCTGCGGGAGCAGGGACCGGCGGTCGAGGTGGAGATCCCGGGCGGGGTCCGCGCGTGGGCCGTGGTGGGCCAGAAGTACGTCGAGCAACTCCTGCTCGATCCGAGGGTGTCCAAGGACGCCCGGCGGCACTGGCCGGCCTTCATCGACGGGCGGATCACGCACGAGTGGCCCCTCTATCCCTGGGTGGCCAACGAGAACATGCTGTTCGCCTACGGGCGGGAGCACACGCGCCTGCGCCAGCTCGTCGCGGGGGCCTTCACCGCGCGGCGGGCCGCGGCCCTGCGGCCCCGGGTCGAGGAGGTGACCGCCGAACTGCTCGACGGTCTGGCCTCGATACCGGCCAGGCAGCCGGTCGATCTGCGCTCCGCGTTCGCGGAACTGCTGCCCATGCGGGTGATATGCGAGCTGTTCGGAGTCGAGCGGGGCGCCGAGCGCGACGCGCTGTGCACCGCGCTGCGCACCGTGTTCAGCACGACGGTGCCGGCCCAGGAGATGGAGGCCGCGCGCATGACGGCCTTCGGGTTACTGGCCGGGCACGTTGCCGCCAAGCGGGCCGAGCCCGGGGACGATCTGACGACCTCGCTGATCGAGGCCCGGGACAACGGCGAGGGGCTCACCGAGCCCGAACTGCTCGGCTCCCTGTTCCTGTTGATCGCGGCGGGTCAGGACACCACGGCCACGCTGATCACCAATGCCCTGGGCGCGCTGCTGTCCAGTCCGGAGCAGCTGGCGCACGTGCGGGAGGGCCGGGCCGGCTGGGACGACGCGGTTGCCGAGACCCTGCGGCTCCACAGCCCCGCGGGCTACTCGCCCATGCGTTTCGCGGTGGAGGACATCGACCTGGACGGGGTCAAGATCGCGCAGGGCGACCCCATCCTCGTCTCCTTCGCGGCCGGTGGCCGCGACCCGGAGCGGCACGGGGCGGACGCCGCCGAGTTCGACGTGCTCCGCGCCGGGCGCGACACCCTGGGCTTCGGGCACGGTGTGCACCGCTGCCTGGGCGCCCCGCTGGCCGTGCTGGAGGCCACCACCGCCCTCGCGGCGCTCTTCGAGCGCTACCCGGACATGGCGCTCGACTGCCCGGTGGACGCACTCGAACCGCTGCCCACGTTCCTGCTCAACGGCTACAGATCGCTTCCCGCGGTGCTGCGGCAGGCCTGAGGGAGCCGGACACGGCGCACTGGACGGGCAGGCCGGAAGGGCCCCGCGGAGGATCAGCCGCGGGGCCCTTCCGCTGCTTCCGGACCGCAGGAGCCCCCCCGATATAGAAACCGCGCTCGCGGTTTGTTACAGTGATTTTGCGAGGGCTTGCGGCACGGGTCGAGCGGGGCCGTCCCTCGCGGACAGCACCCCTGCGAAGCTACGGAGCCCCGCCTTGGCCACACAGGAACGCGCGGTACGCACGCGCAACGCATTGATCGAGTCAGCCGCCGAAATGTTCGGCCGGGAGGGTTTCGAGCTCGTCACGCTCGCTTCCATCAGTGCGCGGGCGGGAGTGAGCAGCGGAGCGCTGCACTTCCACTTCCCCAGCAAGGAGGCCCTGGCGCAGGCGGTCGTCGAACTGGCGGGCACGCGGCTGGACGAGATCACCGAGCACCGGGCCGGCAGCCCGCTCCAGATGCTGATCGACGCCATGCACGGCCTCTCCCAGGCCTTCCAGCGCGACATCGTCCTGCGTGCCGGGTTCGACCTGAGCTGCAAGCTCGCCTGCCTGCAGGACACCCGCAACCTGCGGCGTACCTGGCAGCAGTGGGTGGAAGGGACTCTCGAACGGGCCGAGGACGAAGGCACTCTGGCGCGCGGGGTCGAGGCGCGGGACGCGGCGACCGTGGTCGTGGCCGCCGCCGCCGGCTTCGAGGTCCTCAGCGGCAGGGACCCGCAGTGGTTCTCGCACGACACCGTGACCGGGTTCTGGACGCTGCTGCTGCCCGGGCTGGTCGAGGGGGCGGCGCTGGCCGAGCTGGTGCCCTCGGGCGTCGTCGGGGAGTACGTCCAGTCCGCCTGAGGCGCCGGAACGAACCGCGCGGCGGGTACGGTTCCTGGCGCAGGCCGATGCGGCCATCGACGGGAACGGGCAACCGCAGCCCCGGACGGGATCCGGCGACCGCAGGGTCCGGGGGGAGAAGACATGGGTGGTTCCGGGGCGTGGGTGCGGCCGTTCAGGCTCGACGTGGCGCAGCGGGAGCTGGACGATCTGGCCTGGCGGCTGGAGCGTGCCCGGTGGCCCGACGAACTGCCGGGGGCCGGGCGGGCGTACGGGATGCCGCTGGCGGAGGTCCGCGAGCTCGCGCTGTACTGGCGTACGGGCTACGACTGGCGGGCCGCCGAGGCACGGTTGAACGAGTGGCCGCAGTACACCGCGGTCATCGACGGGGCACGCGTGCACTTCGCGCACCTGCGCTCGCCCGAGCCGGACGCGACACCGCTGCTGATGACGCACGGCTGGCCGGGCTCCTTCGTGGAGTTCCAGAAGGTCGCCGGCCCGCTCACCGATCCGCGGGCGCACGGCGGGGATCCGGCCGACGCCTTCCACCTGGTGCTGCCGCACATTCCGGGCTTCGCCCTGTCCGGGCCGACCACCGAGCGGGGCTGGGAGTTCAAGAGGGTCGCGCGGGCCTTCGGGGTCCTGATGGAGCGGCTCGGGTACGAGTCCTACGGGGTCCAGGGCGGCGACTGGGGCGCGGCCGTATCGCGGGAGCTGGGGCGGATCCGGCCGCAGAACGTGCTCGGGGTGCACCTGAACCTGCTGCCGGGCGGCGGAGCGACCGCTGAGCCGGGGGCCGAGGAACTGGCCGAGCTGAGCCCGGCCGAGCGGGAGCGCACGCTCGCCTCCTGGGAGCGGTACCGGGTCTGGGCGCGCGAGCGGCAGGGCTACGCCGACATCCAGGCGACCCGGCCGCAGACGATCGCGTACGGGCTGAACGATTCGCCGACCGGGCTGCTCGCCTGGATCGGCGAGAAGTTCGCGGAGTGGGCGGACCCCCGCTGCCCCGTCGACCGCGACCAGATGCTGACCAACGTGATGCTCTACTGGTTGACCGGAACGGCTGGTTCCGCAGCCCGTATCTACTACGAGCGGGCGCACGCCGACTACCAGGGCTCGGCGCCCGAGGTGTCGAGCACGCCGACCGCGCTCGCCGATTTCCCGCGGGACAACTTCGTGCCGCTGCGGCACATCGCCGCGCGGACGGATCGCATCGTGCGCTGGACCTCGTACGAGAAGGGCGGGCACTTTCCGGCGATGGAGGTGCCGGAGCTGCTGGTGGGTGACATCAGGGCGTTCTTCCGCTCGCTGTGAGGCTGCGAGTCCGTGCGGCTCAGAGTTTGTGCGGCTCCGAATCTGTGCGGCTCCGGGCCTGTGACCTGCGGTCTCCGGGCGTCCGGCATGCGAAATGGTGTGCGGGGCCGGGGCACGGCTGTGATGATCAGCCGATGATCGACGAACAGCGGACCCGGCCCGTACTGGTGGGCGACGAGCGCGCCACCCTGACCAGCATTCTCCAGTGGCAGCGCGACACCCTGATGATGAAGTGCGCGGGGCTGAGCGACGAGCAGCTGCGGCGCCGGGCGGTGGCCCCGTCGGGGCTGAGCCTGCTCGGGCTGGTCCGGCACCTCGCGGAGGTCGAGCGCGGCTGGTTCATCAACGTCGTGGGCGGCGGGGACGTGCGCGGCTACTTCCCGAAGAACGAGGCGGGGGAGTGGACCGAGTTCCACGTCGACGACGCGGACGTGGCCGGGTCGTTCAAGATCTGGGAGGACACCTGCGCGCGCTCGCGGGAGATCGTGGACGCGGCCGAGTCCCTGGACGTGACCGGGTCGTACGACGGCCAGCCCTACTCCCTGCACTACGTCCTGGCCCACATGATCGAGGAGTACGCCCGGCACAACGGGCACGCGGACCTGCTGCGCGAGGCGATCGACGGGATGACCGGGGAGTAGGCGGAGCGGGCGCCGCAGGAGCGGCCGCGGCCTCCGCTACTGGGCGGTGGCGGCCGCGGCGCGGTCCACGGCGTCCAGGGCCACCGTCCACGGGAAGTGCTCCGGGGCGTCCGGGCCGGCCGGGCCGGGGGTGAACCCGTCCTCGCCGAAGAGGACGCGGACGCCGGCGCCGCGCAGCAGGGCCAGGGACTGGTCGAACTGCGGGTGGGCGGCGAGGGCCGCGTTCGTGCAGGGCATGGCGACGGTGGGGGTGCCCTTGCCGATGGCCTCGGCGGCGATGCCGATGACGAACCGGTCGGTCAGGCCGAGGGCCCAGGCGTTGACCGAGTTGAAGGTGGCCGGGGCGACGAGCAGGGCGTCGGCCGTCGGCCACACGTCTGGTTCCCCGGGGAGCTTGTACTGCCAGCGGACGGGGTGGCCGGTGAGCGCGGCGAGTCCGTCGAGGTTGCCGGACAGCCAGTGCGCGGCGGTGGGGGTGAGGCCGAGGCAGACGTCCCAGCCGCGGGACTGGGCATCCTCGATGACATGGGCCACGTCGAAAACGGGCGGGGCGGCGGAGCTGAGCAGATAGAGGGTCTTCGTCGTGGTCATACCGCAATGTGATCATATCGCTTGACCTCGGCTTCACCTGGGACGGTGAGGTGACGCGGCCTCAGGGAAGCGTGGCGAGGAAGCCGGACAACAGGGTGTGCAGGACGGCCGGTTGGTCCAGGTGGACGTCGTGGCCGGAGTTCCGGACCGAGACCGCCGTCATCCTCGTGGACGGGTCGGCCGAGTCGAGCATCCGGATGGATTCCTCGGGCTGCATGAAGCCCTCCTCCCCGATGACGAGGAGCGCCGGGCAGCGGACCTGTTGCCACTGCGGCCACCAGTCGCGGGTGCCGTTCTCGGAGATGGCCCCGACCATCACCGAGCGCTCGAACCGCGGGTGCCAGCCGTCCACCCGCTGCTCCAGGCCGGCCGCCCAGCCCTCGCCGTTCATGCCTTCGCCGGTGAAGAACGCCTGAGCCGCGGCCGTGGAGGGGAAGGGGACCGGCCAGGAGTCCAGCCAGCCGCCGATCTTCTCGGGGGTGTCCGGATCGGCGGCGGCCGCGCCGGCGTCGACCAGCACGAGGCCCCGTACGAGGTCCGGGTGGGCGGCAGCCGTCAGCATCGCGGTGTGGCCGCCGAGCGACTGGCCCACCAGCACCGGGCGGTGCAGGCCGAGCTGATCGCAGACGGCCAGTACGTCCGCCACGTACGCGGCGCGGGAGACGTCCGCGGGGCGTCGCTCGCTCGCGCCGTGACCGCGCTGGTCCACCGCCACCACGCGGTGGTGCGGGGAGAGGTGCGCGGCGGCCGCGTCCCACTCGCCCGCGTGGCCCGCGAGGCCGTGGAGGAGGACGACGGGGGTGGCAGCGGAGCCCTCGGGGTTCCAGTCGCGGCAGGTCAGGCGTACGCCGGCTCGGGTGACGGTGCGTTCGGTCCACATCATCTGGAGATGATCCGACAATTTTCCGGTGTCGCCGATGAGTTTTCGGACCGAGAGCTGTCTGACTCTTGTGAGACGCGGGGAGCCTGGTTCCCGTGCCGCTGCCGAGAGGAAGAAGACCGCCATGACCGAGCCGGTGAAGGGCCCCGCCAGCTACTTCCCTTCCATCGAGAAGAAGTACGGCCGTCCGATCGCGGAGTGGCAGGAGCTCATCCGTTCCTCGCCGCTGACCAAGCACACGGAGCTCGTCGCCTGGCTCAAGAGCGAGCACGGCCTCGGGCACGGGCACGCCAACGCGCTCGTGGCGCACACCCTCGCGAAGTAGTAGCCGGGCGGGGTGGGGGGCGAAACGAGGCCGTAGACGCAGGCGTATGTGATTGAGCTTCTCGGCGATGTTCCGTCCAGCTCCGGCAGCGTTGACTGGAGCCATGACGAAGACAGAGAACACGCAGATGCCCAGCAACGACTCGCCCAGCAACGACCCGCACAGCAACGACCCGCAGAGCGGCAGCCTGACGCTGGTCATCGGCGGCACGGGCAAGACGGGCCGGCGCGTGGCCGAGAAGCTCACCGCCCTGGGCCTGCCGGTCCGCATCGGATCGCGCACCGGTGAGCCGGCCTTCGACTGGAACGAGCCCGCGAGCTGGGGACCGGCCCTGGAGGGCGTGGACCGGGCGTACGTCACCTACTACCCCGACCTCGCCTTCCCCGGTGCCGTCGAGCAGATCGGCGCCTTCGCCCGGGCCGCGGTGGCGGCGGGGACGCGCCGGCTGGTCCTGCTGTCGGGCCGCGGCGAGGAGGCGGCGGAGCTGAGCGAGGAGGCGCTGAAGGCCTCCGGGGCCGACTGGACGGTTGTGCGCGCGGCCTGGTTCAACCAGAACTTCGACGAGAGCTTCTTCCTGGAGCCCGTGCTGGCGGGCGAGATCGCCCTGCCGACGGGAGACGCCGTCGAGCCGTTCGTCGACGCCGAGGACATCGCCGACGTGGTCGTGGCCGCGCTGACCGACGACCGGCACATCGGCCGCACGTACGAGCTCTCCGGACCGCGGCTGCTCAGCTTCTCCGACGTCGCCGCCGAGCTGTCGAAGGCCACGGGGCGCGAGATCTCGTACGTCCCGATCACGAACGAGGCCTACCGGGCGGTGCTGCGCGAGAACGGACTGCCGGAGGAGTTCACGGACCTGTTCACGCTGATCCTGGACGGGCGCAACGCGCACCTGGTGCACGGGGTCGAGGAGGTACTGGGCCGCAAGCCCCGGGACTTCTCCGACTTCGCGCGGGAGGCGGCGGCCCGTGGTGTCTGGGACGCGTAGCAGCGCCCGCGCGCGAGCCCGATCCCCGGAGGGGTGGGAGGGGTGGAGGGAGCGGGAGGTACTTGGGGAGAATGGGCCGATGGACACGCTGACGGCTCTCCTCGAAGGACCCAAGGCCAGGTCGGCCCACTTCATCAAGTCCGTGTTCACCCCGCCCTGGGCGGTGCGGATCGAGGACCGGGCCCCGCTGTCGGTGATGACGACGGTGAACGGTTCGGCGTGGCTGATCCCGGACGGGGGCGAGCCGGTGCTCATCGAGCCCGGTGAAGTGGCCCTGGTCCGGGGGCCGGATCCGTACACCGTCGCCGACGCCCGGGACACGCCCTGGCAGATCAGGGTGGGACCGGACCAGCGGTGCAGCCGGGTGGACGGCGGCGAGGACGTCTCCGACTCCATGGCGCTCGGCGTGCGGACGTGGGGCGAGGCGGCCGGTTCGGTGGCGCTGCTGAGCGGCACCTACCAGGACCCGGGCGAGATCGGCAGTCGGCTGCTCGAGGCGCTTCCGCCGGTGCTCGTGGGGCCGGTGGACCCCGGGCTGGTCGCCCTGCTCGGCGGGGAGATCTCCCGCAGCGAGCCTGCCCAGGACGTGGTCCTGGGCAGGCTGCTGGACCTGCTGCTGATCGGCGTCGTACGCGACTGGCTCGCGGAGCGCGGCGGCGCCGAGAACGATCCCGTCACGGGTCCGGCGCTGCGGCTGCTCCACGAGAACCCCGCGCACGGCTGGACGGTGGAGTCGCTGGCCCACAAGGTCGGCGTCTCCCGGGCCGCCTTGGCCCGCCGGTTCACCGAACTGGTCGGCGAGCCCCCGATGTCGTACCTGACGGGCTGGCGCCTGGCGCTGGCGGCGGACCTCCTGCGCGACCCGTCGACGACGCTCGCCTCGGCCGCTCACCAGGTCGGCTACAGCTCGGCTTTCGCCCTGTCGACGGCCTTCAAGCGGGTACGGGGGATCAGCCCGCGGGAGTTCAGGGCGGGGATGGCCTAGGTGGCGGGGGCGGGGCGGTGGGAACCGGCAGCGGGAGCTACGGGGTGGTCAGGTCCAGTACCGCGACCGTCTGGCCGCCGCTCAGTTCGCCCGTCGGACGGAAGCCCAGGCCGAGGTAGAAGGGTTCGGGGGTGCCGGGGCCCAGCTCCCAGGTGACGTAGACCCGGGAGGCGCCGCGGGCTCGGAGTTCGGCGGCGACCGCCCGGACCGCGAAGCGGCCGTATCCCTTGGACTGGTGGGCGGCCGAGATGTTCAGGCGCCACAGGCCGGAACGGAAGTCCTCGGGGTCCTTGGCCGGGTTCCACGCGATGTCGAGGAAGGCCATCACGAAGCCGACGATCTCGTCGCCGTCGACGATCGCCCGCGGCCAGGCCGTCTCCCCGTGCACGTACGCCTCGGCCAGCGATTTCACGACAGGGGCGACCAGGTGCGCCTGGTCGGGGCGGACCGACAGCGCGCAGACCGCGTCGAAGTTGTCCGGGGTGACCGCTTCGAGGCGGAGGGACGGATTCTGGTTGAGGGTGGTCATGCCCGCAGCCTACGTGTGCGCTACATGCTGATTTTCGGGCCGGTGCGTTCCCGAGATCCACTGGCCGGAAGTTGTCGGCGGTGGCACGATCAACAGCCGTCGGGGGGCGTCGGTTTCCCCGCGTTTCATCACATCGTCACCATTTCGGGTCCGGCTTCGGACCCGGATTCTCTTCAGACGGGGGCACAGCAGATGGGATCCACCGGCACCAGACTCTCCACCGTCCTGCTCGTACTGTCGACGGTCCTGGTCGGCCTGATGGCGGGGCTGTTCTTCGCCTTCGACGTCTCGGTGATGCCGGGACTGGCGAAGACCGACGACCGTACGTACGTCACGGCGATGCAGAGCTTCAACGCCGTCATCGACGGCAACCCCGTCTTCGGGACGGTCTTCGTCGTCGCGCTGTTCGCCGCCTTCGCGGCGGCGTTCGTCGAGGTGAAGGCAGGGCGCCGGGAGATCGCGCTGTGGGCCGCGCTGGGCGCGGCGGCGTACCTGGTCGCTCTCGTCGTCACCTTCGCCGTCAACATCCCGCTCAACAACGAGCTCGCCGACCTGGGTGACGCCGCGAAGGCGACCGACTTCTCGATCGTCGAGAAGTTCAAGGGGACCTGGGAGACGACCAACATCGTGCGCACGCTGCTCTGCACGGCGGCGCTGACCGCGCTGGCGCGGGCGCTCGTGCTCTACGGGCGCCGGGGCGCGCGTTCGTAGACGGGACGGCTAGGGCCGGGGCGCGGGTTCGCAGACGGGACGGCTACGCGGCGGACGCGAGGAGGGCCCAGGACTGGCAGCCCAGGGCGATCGTGCACAGCGCGGTGCGCCAGCGGTTGGCGGGTACCCACTTCGTCTCGAACGCCCGGCGCACGGTGGCCGGATCGGCGATCCGCTCGGCGGGACCGGCCGCCTCCAGGGCGTTGTTGAGCGGGATGTTCACCCGGCCGGTGACCCCGAGGGCGAGTACGTAGGCGAACAGGGCCCCGGCCAGCGCGGGCAGTGCGGCGCGCTCGCCGGCGGGCAGGTGCAGGCCCAGCGTCAGGGCGGTGAAGAGGAGCGCTCCGAGGAACGCCAGCATGAACCAGCCATTGATGATCGACGTGTTCACCCGCTGCATCACGGAGATGAGGGTTCGGTCGTCGGAGCGCTTGAGGGCCGGCATCACCGAGACGTCGAAGGCGAAGAAGAGACCTGCCATCAAGCCCGTGGTGAGCGTCGCGGCGACCAGGGCGGCGAGCCGTGCGGTGTCCATGGTCATTGTTTATGCCCTTCTTCGTGGTCATGTCCACGGTCGTGGTCCTTTTCCCGGGTCGTTCTCCGGGGCGTGTCCGGGGACGGATGGGATCCGCTTCTGGACTTCGCGGGACTTCGCGGGACTGCGCGGGACGACGGCGTCGCGAGGGCTTGGTGACGGCGTGGTGACCGGGTGGCGGCGGTCGTCTCGTGGGGCGTGCGAGGGCCCCTCGAGCAGGCCGGAAAGGCTCCTGGGCAGACTCGGCGGGCGAGGTACCCTCCGGCAGGGGCCGTGTCCGGACGGTGATTTCCGCCATGCGGAAGTCCGCTCCGGAGCGCCGAGCCGCATCTCGTCGCCGGTCCCGGCATCGAAACCAGGAGGAGCAGACCGTGAAGGACGCTAAGGACCCGCAGGGCCGGCTGGACGCGCTGCGTGCCGACATCGAGCGCCGGAACCCCGCCCAGCCCGAGTTCCATCAGGCGGTACGGGAGGTGCTGGACACCCTGGCTCCCGTGTTCGCGGCACGTCCCGAGTACGCCGAGCCGGGTGCGGCCCTGCTGGAGCGGCTCACCGAGCCGGAGCGGCAGATCATCTTCCGGGTGCCGTGGCAGGACGACCGCGGCCGCGTCCACGTCAACCGTGGCTACCGCGTCGAGTTCAACAGCGCGCTCGGCCCGTACAAGGGCGGCCTGCGCTTCCACCCGTCCGTGGACATCGGCGTGGTCAAGTTCCTCGGCTTCGAGCAGATCTTCAAGAACGCGCTGACCGGGCTCGGCATCGGCGGCGGCAAGGGCGGCAGCGACTTCGACCCGCGCGGGCGGTCGGACGCCGAGGTCATGCGCTTCTGCCAGTCCTTCATGACCGAGCTGCACCGGCACATCGGGGAGCACACGGACGTTCCGGCGGGTGACATCGGCGTCGGCGGCCGCGAGATAGGCTACCTGTTCGGCCAGTACCGGCGCATCACCAACCGCTGGGAGGCCGGCGTCCTGACCGGCAAGGGTCAGGGCTGGGGCGGCTCGCTCATCCGCCCGCAGGCCACCGGCTACGGCAGCGTGCTGTTCGCCGCCGAGATGCTGGCGGTCAAGGGGCTGTCCCTGGACGGGCTGACGGCGGTCGTGTCCGGTTCGGGCAACGTCGCGCTCTACACGATCGAGAAGCTCCAGCAGCTCGGCGCGAACCCGCTGACGGCGTCCGACTCCCAGGGCTACGTCGTCGACGAGAAGGGCATCGACCTCGCGCTGCTCAAGCAGATCAAGGAGGTCGAGCGCGGGCGCGTGAGCGAGTACGCGCAGCGGCGCGGTGCCTCGGCGCGGTTCGTGCAGGGCGGCCGGGTGTGGGACGTCGCGGCGGAGGTCGCCTTCCCCTCGGCCACGCAGAACGAGCTGACCGGGGCGGACGCGCGCACGCTGATCTCGAACGGGGTCAAGGCGGTGTCGGAGGGCGCCAACATGCCGACGACGCCGGAGGCGGTGCACCTGCTGCAGGCGGCCGGGGTCGCGTTCGGGCCCGGCAAGGCGGCGAACGCGGGCGGTGTCGCGGTCAGCGCGCTGGAGATGGCGCAGAACGCGGGGCGCGTGGCGTGGAGCGCGGAGCGGGTCGAGGAGGAGCTGGCGGGGATCATGCGGGACATTCACGCCGTGTCCTACGCGACCGCGGAGCGGTACGGCTCCGCCGGGGACTACGTGACCGGGGCGAACATCGCCGGGTTCGAGCGGGTCGCGGACGCGATGCTGGCGCAGGGGCTGATCTGAGGTCGGGCCCCGGGGCCCGGTGGGGTCCCGGGGTCCCCCGGCGGGGTTCCGGAGTTTCCCGGTGGGGCTACGGGGTCGCCCTGTGGGGTGGGTCGTAGCCTGGGGCGGGCCGGTGGATTCATGTGATTCAGGGGGAAACGACAGTGCTGACCGCGCTCACCGGGGTGTACGGGGACCGGGGCGATGCCCTCGTCGTGGACGGCCGGGCCGCCTCCTACGAGGACCTGCTCGGCGCGGCGCGTGCGGTGGCCGCCGATGTCGCCGGGGCGCCCGCCTTCGCGGTGACCGCGACCGCCTCGCTGGAGACCGTGGCCGCCGCCGTCGGAGGGCTGCTCGCCGGGGTGCCCTTCGTACCGCTGCCGCCCGATGCGGGGCCGGCCGAGCGGGAGCACATCCTGCGGGACTCCGGGGCGGTCCTCCTCGACGTGGACTTCGGCCGACGCGGTGACGGCGACCCCGTGGGGGCTTCCGCCGGTCCCGGCCGGCCCGCGCTGATCCTCTACACCTCCGGCACCACCGGGCCGCCCAAGGGGGTCGTCCTCACCGCCGAGGCCGTCGCCGCCGATCTCGACGCCCTCGCCGAGGCCTGGCAGTGGAGCGCCGAGGACACCCTCGTGCACGGCCTGCCCTTGTTCCACGTCCACGGGCTGGTCCTCGGTGTGCTCGGTGTGCTGCGGACCGGGAGCCGGCTCGTGCACACCGGACGGCCGACCCCGGACGCCTACGCGGCGGCCGGGGGGAGCCTGTACTTCGGGGTGCCGACCGTGTGGTCCCGTATCGCCGGGGCGCCGCGGGCCGCCGCCGCGCTGGGTGGGGCACGGCTCCTCGTCTCCGGGAGCGCCGCCCTGCCCGCGCCCGTGTTCCGGGACCTGGAGCGGCTGACCGGGCTGCGGCCCGTGGAGCGCTACGGGATGACGGAGACGCTGATCACCATCAGCGGGCGCGCGGGTGGCGAGGTGCGGCCCGGTACGGTCGGCACCCCGCTCCCCGGCATCCGTACGCGCATCGTGGCCGAGGCGGGCGCGGAGATCGGCGAGCTCCAGCTCACCGGGCCGACGCTGTTCTCGGGGTACTTGGGCCGTCCCGAGGCGACGGCCGCCGCGTACACGGAGGACGGGTGGTTCCGTACGGGGGACATCGCGGCCTTCGACGCCGACGGGGTCCACCGGATCGTGGGCCGGGCCTCCATCGACATGATCAAGTCGGGCGGCTACCGGATCGGTGCGGGCGAGATCGAGAACGCGCTGCTGGACCATCCCAAGGTGAGCGAGGCGGCGGTGGTGGGGCTGCCGGACGCGGATCTGGGGCAGCGGATCGTGGCCTTCGTGGTGGCCGAGGGGGTCACGGGGGCCGAGCTCACCGACTTCGTCGCCGCGCACCTGTCGGTGCACAAGCGGCCGCGCGAGGTGCGGTTCGTGGCGGAGATTCCGCGCAACGCGATGGGCAAGCCGCAGAAGAAGCTGCTGCTGCCGACGACTGCGACGGACGGCTGAGCGCCATGGGTGGTTGACCCCGGCGGGGGGCTGACCGTGACGGGCGGCTGACCGTGACGGGCGGCTGACCGCGACGGCCGGTTGGCCTCGGCGGGGGCTGACCGGTCAGGGGGTGTCCCGGGCCACCAGGTGGCGGGTCAGGACCTCCAGGGCGCGGGTGACCTCCGGCAGGTGGTCGGCCTCGGTCTCGCCGAGGGCGCGGGCGAGGGCCGCTTCGACCTTCGAGGTCCCGGCGGCGCGTACGGCGGCCACGCGCGCGGAGGTTCCGGGGGTCTGGCGGACCAGCGTGCGGCGGCGGTCGGCCGGATCGGGCGCCGTCTCCACGGAACCGGCCTCGCGCAGGCGGGCCACGGCGCCCGAGACCTGGCTCTGGGGGAGGCCCGTGCGCTGGGCCGTCTCGCCGACGGTGGTGTCCGGGTGTGCGGCGATGTCACCGGCCACGATGACGACGGAGCGGGTGCTGCCGGGGTACTGGCCGGCGCCGCCGGGGGGCTCGGGGAGGGCTTCCTCGCCCAGCTTCATCAAGGCCCGGCCCAGCAGGAAGAGTTCGATTCCGTCCATGCGGACAAGATACATCCGGGAAGATGCATCGGAATCGATCCATCGGTATTGATGTATCTGTTTCGATGGGTTACGTTGGTTGCAGAGCGGCGGACGAAGGGTCCGGGGCCACTGAGTATCGACAAGGGAGTCGTCATGTCTGCTGTGCTTGCTGTCCCCGGTGCCACGCTGCACTACCAGCTCCAGGGTTCCGGGCCGCTGTTGCTCATCGCGCAGAGCGGGGAGGGGGACGCGGACCGCACGGTGGACCTGGTCCCGCACCTCACCGACGCGTTCACGGTGCTGACGTACGACCGCCGGGGACTTTCGCGCAGCCTGGCGCAGGAGCCCGGCCGGACCACGTCGATCGCCGAACACGCGGACGACGTGCACCGGCTGCTGGCCGCCGTCACCGACGAGCCGGCGCTGATGCTCGGGTGCAGCCTCGGCGCCGTCATAGGCCTGCACCTGGCCGTCCGGCACCCGGAGCAGGTGAGCACCCTGATCGCACACGAACCCGTCGCCCCGTGGCTGCTGCCCGAGGCCGAGCGCGGTCACCACGAGGCGGAGCTCGCGGGGCTCCAGGACATCTACCGCAAGGGTGGACTCACGGCCGCCTTCCCGGAGATGGCCCGGGTCCTCGGGATAGACGTGACCCGGCGGGACGCCGAGCCCGACCTGACGCCGCAGCCCCTGGACGAGCGCCGGCACGCCAACTTCGACCGCTTCATCGAGCACGACTTCTCGGCGATCATCGAGGACTCCCTCGACCAGCAGGCACTGACCCGGACCGCGACCCGCATCATCCCGGCCGTGGGGGCCACCACTCCGACCACGGTCTTCGACCATCACTGCGCGGTGCGACTGGCGGGCCTGCTGGACACGGAGATACAGACCTTCCCGGGTGGCCACAACGGCAACACCACCCACCCCAGGGGCTACGCGGAGCGGCTGCGGAATCTATTCACGGCGGCCGGCTGACCGGACGGGTAGCTTGCGCGCATGGACAAGACGGCTGACGAGAACAGAACCGACAGGCGTGCGTTGCTGGCGGCCGGAGTGACGGTCCTGCTGTGGGCATCCGCGTTCGTCTCCATCCGGTCCGCGGCCGCTCACTTCGGGCCCGGGGCCCTCGCGTTCGGGCGGCTGCTGACGGCTTCGATCGCGCTCGGGCTGGTGCTGCTCATCAAGCGGGTCCCGCCGCCGCCGAGGCCGGCGTGGCCCGGGATCGTGGGCTCCGGAGTGCTGTGGTTCGGGCTGTACATGGTGACGCTGAACTGGGGCGAGCAACTCGTGGACGCCGGTACCGCGGCCATGGTCGTCAACATCGGCCCGATCGTGATCGCCCTGCTCAGTGGCTGGCTGCTGAAGGAGGGGTTCCCGCCCATGCTGCTGGCGGGCATGGCGGTCTCCTTCGTGGGCGCCGTGGTCGTCGGACTGTCCACCTCCCACGGTGGATCCGCCTCGCTGGGCGGGGTCCTGCTCTGCCTGGTCGCCGCGCTCACCTACGGGGCGGGGGTGGTCGCGCAGAAGCCTTCGCTGGAGTACGCGACTCCGCTGCAGGTGACCACGTACGGCTGCTTCATCGGCACGGCCGTCACCCTGCCCTTCGCCTGGCAGCTCGCCGACCAGCTTCCGGGGGCGCCGGTCGGGGCCGTCCTCAACATGCTCTACCTGGGGATCTTCCCGACCGCCCTGGCTTTCACCACCTGGTCGTACGCCCTGGCGCGGACCACCGCCGGGAAGATGGGCGCGACGACCTACGCGGTGCCCGCCGTCGTCGTGCTCATCGCGTGGGCCGCCCTCGACGAGATCCCGGCCGGGCTGACCCTGCTGGGCGGTGCGATCTGCCTGGCCGGCGTGGCCGTATCGCGCAAGCGGCGCAGCGGCGCCCGGGCGTAGGCCCGGCAGCCGCTCGGCGCAAAGGGTTCGGTGCGGCCCCGGGCGGAAGCTCGCGCTCGCGCCCGGGGCCGTCGGTGTCGCGGGGCGGCCGGGGTGGTGCCGGCGGTCAGCCGAGGTGGGAGAAGTAGCCCCAGCCGCCGGTGCCCACGGTCACGGAGCCGGCCTCGGTGAAGGCGGCGCCGCCGGGGTGGAAAGCGAGGTCGGCCGTCGACGTGGTGTACCAGAGGTCGGAGAGGCCGTCTCCGTTGCCGTCGCC
Source organism: Streptomyces sp. NPDC054956 (assembly GCF_053609185.1). Classification (NCBI taxonomy): domain Bacteria; kingdom Bacillati; phylum Actinomycetota; class Actinomycetes; order Kitasatosporales; family Streptomycetaceae; genus Streptomyces; species Streptomyces sp. NPDC054956. Next base: position 18,696 of record NZ_JBSGXB010000008.1, read on the forward strand.
CACGGAGAACCCGAGCACGCGGGAGCTCGACGGCAGGTGGCCGACGACGCTGGGCGTACCCAGGGTCTTCGTGGCGCCGTCGTAGGAGTACTGCTTGATGTCCCCGCCGGCGTCGCGGGCCCAGAGTTCGGCCTTGCCGTCCCCGGTCAGGTCCCCGGGAACGAGGACCTCCTGGTCCTTCCACTCGGTGGTGCCGATCGGTACGGCCCCGTACGAGAGCCAGCCGCCGTCCGCCGCCACACGGCCCCGGTGGAGCCACAGGCCGGTGCTGCTCCTGGCGACGAGGTCGGGGCTGCCGTCACCGTCCACGTCCCCGGCCGCGACCGGTGTGGTGTGGGCCCAGCCGGTCTCGGACACCTTCATCACCACACCGGCTTCGAGGTCTCCGTTGCCCTTGTTCCTGTGGAGCAGCAGCTCGTTGCCCTTGCGGGCGACGACGTCCTCGTCGCCGTCACCGTCCCAGTCCCCGCGGTGGCTGACCACCGCGCCGTTCCACTCGGGTCCGCTGCCGATCACGCGCGGGGAGCCGAACGCGCCCCGGCCCGTACCGGGATACAGCCGCAGCGTGTCGTCCTTGCGGACCGCGAGCATGTCGGGGCACAGGTCGCCGGTGAGGTCGCCCGGGACGTGCGTCGCGGTCCGCTCCCGCGGCTGGGCCTCGGCCCACAGCAGCTTGTGGTCCTCAGCCGGGGTCAGGTCGATGTCGGCCGTCTTCGCCTTCAGGCCCGTGAAGTCCCTGCTGCCGAAGAAGGCGTGGTCGTACTTGAGCCGGTACCCGACGGGAGCCCCGGTGGCCCAGGCGGTCGGACGGTTGGCGGCGGCGTCCGCCTCGGTGAACGGACCCGTGGCGCACAGTCCATCCCGCACCGGATCGAGGGCCTTGTGGCTCGGCACGGCGTTGAAGTCGCCGGTGACCAGCGCGGGCGAGCCCGCGGCCCAGCGCTCCATGCTGTCGAGCATCACCGGGGTCCCGTTCGCCGGGAGGCTCGTCGCAAGGTGTGTCCCGCACGCCAGCGTGGTCCGGCCGCCGATCGGGCCCTTCACGCAGAGGACCCACCGCTGGTCCGACACCTTGGTCTCGCCGGGGTTGACCAGCGCCTGGTACGTCGAGAAGTCCGCCTCGGTGCCCTTGACGAACACCGCCTGCCCGAACTTCTTCGAGGTTCCGCCCCAGCGGGCGCATCCGTCGGGCTCCTGCTCGCCGACCCGCACCGACGTGTAGCCGGCCAGCAGGCCCTCCAGCGCCTCGTACTGACCCGCGCACAGTTCCTGCAGTGTGATCACATCGGCGGGCCCGCCCTCGGCCTGCATCCGCGACTGGAACTTCACCGCCCACTCCTGGGCGCTGTCGACGGTGTTCTGGCACGTGGACGCCCCGCACGCGTTGTACGAGACGGTCCGCACCGCCTGCGGCGCGACCGGGTCGGCCGCCACCGGCTGCGAACCCCCTGTCACGGCGCCGGCGAGCAGGGCCAGGCCGACGGCCAGTCTGCTCGCCGAGGTGCCGAGTGTTGCGCGTATGCCCTTCACGGGCCCACCCCCGAATTCGAAAGGATCATGAATCCGGGTCATCGTAGGACTCGGCTCGTACGGGGATCGGTGTTGCCGAGGACCGTCGGTGACGCCCTAGGCCGGTGTGAGGCGCAGGTCGACGTAGGGCACGGTGTCGCCGGGCAGGACGTAGCGGTCGAACTCGACGAAGCCGTTCTTCTCGGCGAAGCGCAGGCCCTCCGGGTTGGAGGCGAGCACGACGGTCTCGATCACCTCGGACCCGAGCTCCCGGGCCTGCGCGAGTGCGTACGCGTACAGCTCGCGGCCGAACCCGTGACCGCGGTGCGCGGGCAGGATGCGGGCGATCACGGTGGCGGTGGCGGTGGCGGGAGCGGAGTCCGGCGCCGGCGGTCGGACCGTCGAGCAGCCGACGAGGGTGTCGCCGAGGTAGGCCACGTGCAGGACGTGGCGCCCGGAGCGCTCCAGTACGTCGGCGGGCGACAGTTCGTGGGTCGGGATGACCAGGTTGTGTACGTGGCGCCAGTCGGCCAGTGCGGTGGCGGGGCCGGCGGGGTTGTTGCCGGAGGGGTCGCCGTGTACGCGTTCTATACGAAGATCAGACACGCGGCTCAGGAAACCCCGCGCCCGTGGTGTCGTCAACCGGGTTGACCAAGGGTGGAGTGACCGCGCTGAGCGGGACGCGGGCCGCCGGGTGGGTTGGGGTGGGCAGCGTCGGCCCCTGGCAGGTGTTCAGGGTGGTCGGTTGCCAGTCCTGGCCGGTGGGCAGCGGTGTCGCCGCGGCGGGGCTCGGCTTGGCGGCCGTCCGGGGGCATTGCGCGTCGGTCGCCGGGAGTTCGTCGAGCGGACGGGGTGGCACGGCCGGCTTGACGAGGGTGTGGCCCGGGTGCGGGGTCGTGTTGGGGAGACCGGCGCGGGGTCTCGCAGTCGGCAGCCTCGAGTGGCGGCCGGCCGGCGTCGGTCGCGGCGATCGCGCCGTTCACCATCGTCCGGCTGTCGGCCCGGCGGGTCGGCCGGAGACGAACGACTCGCCTTCGGCGGGGCGTTGCGTCGGCGGACCGACCGGTTCAGGTGGGTGCGGATCTGCTCGGAGGCATGGTCTGCCGGGATGCAGGAGTGGCTGTGGGTGCCTTCGGCCGGGGCGACGCGGCGATTCGCTTGACGGTGGACGAGGACGCCGTCGCGCAGGTCGGGCCGGTCACCGCGTCGAGTGTGTCCGCTGTATGGGTCTGCTGGGCGGGGCTGGGCGCGCTGCGGCCGGGGTGTCCCGGTGCTTGTCGAGGCCCGTCGGGGCAGTGGGTACGTGTTGTGGCCCCGAGTTGTGGCCCCGCCCCGGCCCGTGCCGAGGAAGCGAGCCGTGCGCCTGTCATCCGTACGAGATCAGTACTGGCTGGACGTCAACCGAAGCGGATGACAGCGGAGATCGGCAGGTGATCGCTGGGCGTGGCGGGGAGCGTGCGGAGGTGGGTGACGGTCCCCGCGCGGGCCAGGATCTGGTCGATCCGGACCAGGGGGAAGGACGCGGGCCAGCTGAACGCGAACCCGCTGGAGGACGGGGTGTTCATGCGTGCCGCGCGGATGGGGTCCAGGGCGCGGTCGTCGGTGGTGGTGTTGAGGTCGCCGAGCAGGATGACGCGGTCCGCGGGCTCCGCGGCGAGTACGGCGCCGAGGAGGGCGGCGCTCTCGTCACGGCGTGCGGAGCCGAAGCCGGTCGCGCCGAGGCGGAGGGAAGGCAGGTGGGCGACGTAGACGGCGACGGGGCCTTGCGGGGTGGCGGCGGTCGCGCGCAGGCCGCGGTTCCAGTCGGGGGCGGCCGTGGTGGGGCCTTGTGGGCGGAGGTCCGTTGGGCGGATGTCGACCGGGCGGATGTCCGTGAGCGGGTACTTCGACCAGAGGCCGACCGTGCCGTGGGTGGCGTGGTGGGGGTAGTCGGGGGCGAGGGCGGTGGTCACGGCGGGGAGGGCGGAGGGGGTCAGCTCCTCCAGGGCGATGAGGTCGGCGTGGGACGCGGCGAGGGCGTGTGCCGTGCCGGAGGGGTCGGGGTTGTCGTCGCTGATGTTGTGCTGGGTGGCGGTGAGGGTGGTGGCTGCGGTGGCGCCGGCCGGGTCTGGGGCGGTGGCGAGGAGTTGGCCGCCGAACTGGGCGAGCCAGGCGCAGGTGGGGAGCAGGAGGGTGAGGACGGCGATGGCGGAACGGGGTGGGGTGGAGCGGCGGAGGGTGCTACGGGGCGGTGTGCTGCGGTGGAGGGTCGCGCGGGGCGGGGTGGTGCCGCGGAGTCTGGAGAGGCGGGGTGCGGCGAGGCGGGGCGCGGCGCGGCGGGCTGCGGCGAGGCCCAGGAGGAGGGGGATGGGGAGGCCGAGCCAGGGGAGGAACGTCTCCAGCAGGCTGCCGGGGTGGCCGACGGTGTTGGGGACGAGGGAGGGGAAGGCCAGAAGGGCCGCGAGGAGGAGGGAGAGGGCCGGGAGCCAGGGGATCCGGCGGATCCGGCGGAGCCGGGAGAGCGCACGGAGGTGGGCACGGCGGTGGGGGATCTGCGGGCTGGGGCCGTCAGGTGGATCGGAGGGTGTGCCGGTGTCCGTCTGCGTCATGGGCCGTCTGTTCCTGGTCCGTTCGCGGCAGCCGGGGGTGGTGCCTGCACGGTAGGACGACGTCCGAGCTGGGGGTTCGGTTCCGGGGGTACGGGTGGCTGCCGCTGAGGGGGCGGGGCCCTGCGGGGCTTCCCCCACCCCGCCCCTTCCCGAAACTGGGGCTGCGCCCCGGAAGCTGGGCTGTGCCACAAGCTTGGGCCGCGCCCTGGGGCAGGGCCGGGCCGTGGCTTCGTTCCGGGGCGTGTGACCCGTAACTGGGTCGGGGCTTGGCCCCGGACCCAGGCTGGGCTCCGGACCGCGGGCTGAACCCCGGCCCTGGGTTGGCCCCTGGGCTGCGCCCACCAGACACCTGGCTGCGCCCCGGACTTGGGACGTGGCCCCCGAGCTTGGGCTGCACCCCGGACCAGAGCTGGGTTTTGGCTTCGGCGCCGGGCGTGTGACCCGTACCCCTTCGGGGCTGCGCCCCCAGACATCGGGCTGTGCCCCGAGTTGGGCTCGGCCCACCCCCAGGCACTGGGCTGTGCTTTGAGGTGGGGCTACCTGCCTCAGACGCGGCGCTGTGCACTGAGCTCGGGCTGCGCCCCCGGACACCTGGCTGCGCTCCGGGCTCGGGGTGTGCCTTGGGGTGTGGGCTGTACCCCCTTCGGGGGCTGGGACCCCAGGCGCCGGGCTGCGTACTGGGCTTGGGGGGTGGCCTCAGGCCGGGGGTGGTTAGGGGGTCGGTTTGGTGTGGAGGATTTCTCGGGCCTGTTCTGCGGCGCGGGCGATGCTTTCCGAGACGAAGTCCAGGAAGCGGGCCACGTTTTCCAGGCGGGCGCCGGCCGGGGTGTCGGAGCCCAGGACGCCGACGCCCTGGCGTGCGATTTCGACTATGTGCGCCGTGGAGCGGGCGCTCGCGACCATCGACTGGTACCAGACGTCGTCGTCGACCACGTAGCGCTCGCGGCGGCGTTCGTCGCGTTCGCGGCGGACGAAGCCCTGGCTCTCCAGGAACGTGATCGCCTTGGAGATGGACGCCGGGCTGACCTGGAGCTGCTGGACGAGTTCGGACGCGGTGAGGCTGCCCGTGTCGGCGAGGGTGAGGCAGGCCATCACCCGGGACATCATCTTGGGCATGCCCGAGGACATGAGGACGGTGGTGAACGTCTCCTCGTACTCGCTCACGGCCTCGGCGTCGCGCCCGTGCGGCTGCGCGGGGGTCTGCGGTCCCCGGGGAGCGGGCTGCGTGCGCCGGTGGGCGCGGCGTTCGGTGGCGCGGTGGGCCAGGTCGGCGCGGTAGGTGGTGGGGCCGCCGTTGCGCATGACCTCGCGGGTGATGGTCGAGGTCGGACGGTCGAGCCGTCTGGCGATCTCCGCGTAGGCGAGGCCGTCGGCCAGTCCCAGCGCGATCTGCTGGCGTTCCTGCTGGGTGAGTCTGCCTCCGGGCATCGCGGTCTCCTTCTGGTACGTGGTGTCCCCAGTATAGCGTTTCCTTTCAGTTCATTGCAACGGGGTGAGGGTGTTTCGTTGCGTTTGTTTTCAAAGCTTCGCAACGAAATTGCTGGTGTGAGCTGGGAGTTCGCTGTTTCTGCGCAACGAAGTTCTTGCCGGAGGTTAGAAAGCAACGTAGCTTTTCGTCCATCGGAAACGACAACTCGCAGGAGAGCATCATGCAGAAGTTCGACACCCCCGCCCCGATCTCCACCGTTCTGGACATCCCCGCCGGGCGCGTGCGGTTCATCGCCGCCGACCAGGCCGACACCGTGGTCGACGTCCGGCCGGCGGACGCCTCGAAGGGGCGGGACGTGAAGGCGGCGGAGCAGATCGAGGTCGCTTACGCCGACGGCGTGCTGCGGATCGAGGCCCCGGAGGCCAAGAGCCAGGTGTTCGGGTCCTCCGGGTCCGTCGAGGTGACGGTCCAGCTGCCCGCCGGCTCCCGGATCGACGCGAAGGCGGCCAGCGCCGAGTTCAGCGGCGTCGGGCGGCTCGGATACGTCGCGTTCGAGTGTGCGCAGGGTTCGGTGGAGCTCGACGAGGCCGCCAGTGCCAGTCTGACCCTCGCCGCCGGTGACGTCTCGGTGGTCCGCCTGGGCGGACCCGCGCAGATCAGCGTCCAGAAGGGCGACATCCGCATCGCCGAGGCGGTGCAGGGCACGGTCGTGCTGCGCACCGAGTCCGGCGAGATCTCGGTCGGCGCCGCCCGCGGGGTCTCCGCCTCCCTCGACGCCGGCACCTCCTACGGCCGGATCCACAACTCGCTGGCCAACACCGACGGCGGCGCCGCCGGCCTCAACATCCACGCGACCACCGCCTACGGCGACATCACCGCCCGCAGCCTCTGAGTCATGCCTGCGCCCTTCCACGCCTCCAAGGAGCAACCACCCATGAACGACTTGGCCATCGCGGCGAACGGGCTGCGCAAGTCATACGGCGACAAGGTCGTCCTCGACGGTGTCGACCTGGCCGTCCCCGAAGGGACGGTGTTCTCCCTGCTCGGCCCGAACGGGGCCGGAAAGACCACCGCCGTCAAGATCCTCTCCACCCTCGTCTCCCCCGACCCCGCCTCCGGCGAGATCCGGGTCGGCGGCCGCGACCTCGCCGCCGAACCGCAGGCGGTCCGCGCCGCGATCGGTGTCACCGGGCAGTTCTCCGCCGTGGACGGGCTGATCACCGGTGAGGAGAACATGCTGCTGATGGCGGACCTGCACCACCTCTCCAAGCGCGAGGGGCGGCGGGTCGCCGCCGAGCTGCTGGAGCGGTTCGACCTCACCGAGGCCGCGAAGAAGCCCGCGTCGACCTACTCGGGCGGTATGAAGCGCCGGCTCGACATCGCGATGACCCTGGTCGGCAGTCCGCGGATCATCTTCCTCGACGAGCCGACGACCGGGCTTGACCCGCGATCCCGCCACAACATGTGGCAGATCATCCGGGGGCTCGTCTCCGACGGGGTCACCGTCTTCCTGACCACGCAGTACCTGGAAGAGGCCGACCAGCTCGCCGACCGCATCGCCGTGCTCAACGACGGCAGGATCGCCGCGCAGGGCACCGCCGAGGAGCTCAAGCGGCTGGTCCCCGGCGGCCACGTCCGGCTCCGCTTCTCCGATCCGGCCGCGTACCGGTCCGCCGCGAGCGCCCTCGGGGACGCCACCCGGGACGACGAGGCCCTGGCGCTGCAGGTCCCCAGCGACGGCAGCCAGCGCGAACTGCGCTCCGTGCTCGACCGGCTGGAGTCGGCCGGCATCGAGGCCGACGAGCTGACCGTGCACACCCCCGACCTCGACGACGTGTTCTTCGCCCTGACCGGCACCGACCCGCGGTCCGCCCAGTCCACCCTGCCCAGCCAGTCCAAGGAGACCGTCCGATGAGCTCCCTCGCCCTCGCCGTCCGCGACTCGTCCACGATGCTGCGCCGCAACCTGCTGCACGCCCGGCGCTATCCGTCGCTCACCCTGAACCTGCTGCTCACGCCGATCATGCTGTTGCTGCTCTTCGTCTACATCTTCGGAGACGTGATGAGCGCGGGCATCGGCGGCGGCGACCGCTCCTCCTACATCGCCTACCTCGTGCCGGGTCTGCTGCTGATGACCATCGGCAGCACCACGATCGGCACCGCGGTGTCCGTCTCCAACGACATGACCGAGGGCATCATCGCCCGCTTCCGCACGATGGCGATCCACCGCGGATCCGTCCTCATCGGGCACGTCATCGGCAGCGTGCTGCAGTGCGTGGCCAGCGTGGTCCTCGTCGGCGCCGTCGCCGTGGCCATCGGCTTCCGGTCCACGGACGCCACGGTCCTGGAGTGGCTGGCGGCGTTCGGGCTGCTCGTGCTGTTCGCCCTGGCGCTCACCTGGATCGCGGTCGGCATGGGCCTGATCAGCCCGAACGCCGAGGCCGCCAGCAACAACGCGCTGCCGATGATCCTGCTGCCACTCCTGTCCAGCGCCTTCGTCCCGGTCGAGGGGATGCCGGGCTGGTTCCAGCCCATCGCCGAGTACCAGCCCTTCACCCCGGCCATCGAGACCCTGCGCGGGCTGCTGCTCGGCACCGAGATCGGCCACAACGGGTGGCTCGCGGTCGCCTGGTGCCTGGGCCTCGCGGTCCTCGGCTACTTCTGGTCGGCCTCGAAGTTCAACAGCGACCCGAAGTAGCCGCCGTGACAGCGCGGGCCGGTCGGCCCCCGCCCCCACGACCCGTACCGCCCCCGAGGCGGCGTGCACCGACATCGCGTCGGGGTACGCCGCCTTCCTCGTGTTCAACCGCCGCACGGTGGCGGTTGAACAACGTTGACCCCGGCCGGAGGTCGCGGGCATTCTTCCGTCATCGCCGGGGAAAACCCCGGCGGGAATGACCAGGCAGATGGGAAGTGAATCTCATGGAGAACGTCGACTTCGACGACATCGAGTTCATCGAGACCGCCGAGGAGCTCCTCGCGACCTCGTACTACAAGAACATCCAGTAATTGTTCTTGCAGTAATGCCTGCGTGAAGGGCGGCGTCGATTCGGACGCCGCCCCTTCGCGATTTCCGACGGATATTGGGGTGGCTTGGTTATGACGACCGATGTTGAACTGGGTTGGGAAGAGCGAGTGGGCGCGCTCTGGGGGCAATTGGACGAGTACGAGGAGGAAGAGTTCCTCGCCGCGGTCGAGGAGCTCGTCGGGGAGCTGGCGGACGGGGACCCGCGGGGGGCGTTCGAGCGCGCCTGCGCGTACGACTCGACCGGGCACAGCGATCTGGCCGCGCCGCTCTACCGCGAGGCGCTCGCCGGCGGGCTCGAAGGGGTGCGGCGCCGGCGTGCCGTCGTCCAGCTGGCCAGCTCGATCCGCAACCTCGGCCGGGCGGACGAGAGCGTAGCCCTGCTGGAAGCCGAACGGGCCGAGGGCTCCGACCTGCTCGACGACGCGGTGGTCGGCTTCCTCGCGCTGGCGCTGGCCGACACCGGGCGGGAGCGGGAGGCGCTGTCGCTCGCCCTCGTCGCGCTCGCCCGGCACCTTCCGCGCTACAACCGCTCGCTCGCCAACTACGCCCGTGAGCTGACCGAGCCGCAGCCGGACGCCTCCTGAAGCCTCCTGACGCAGCCGGACGCCTCCTCGCGGAGCCGAGCCGCGGCCCCGACCACAGGTCGGGGCCGCTTTGTTCTTTCCGGTCCGTTCAACCGCGTTGCCGTGCAGTTGAACGCCGTTGACCCTTTTCCCGGGTGCGGGCATTCTCATTTCACCGGCCCGGAAAACCGGGAAGGACGGAAGTAGAACGCGAAGGGAAGTGAATCTCATGGAGAACGTCGACTTCGACGACATCGAGTTCATCGAGACGGCCGAGGAGCTGCTCGCCACCTCTTACTACAAGAACATCCAGTAATTGTTCTTGAAGTAGCGCTGTGGCGGAGGGCGGCGCCGGAAGGCGCCGCCCCTCACCGCGGCCCGATCATTTTCGAGGAGCTTGGCATGGCGGACTACGCATTCGCGGATCTGGTGGGGGACGAGCAGGTCTTCTTCACCGAATACTTCAACAAGAAGCCCATGCTGCGGAAGAGCGCCGTGCCGGGAGACCCGCGCGACATCCTCTCGCACCGCAAGCTGGACCAGCTGGTCAACCTGGAGGTCGTCCGGCCGCCCTACATCAAGGTCAACCTCAAGGGCAACGGCGTCCCCGAGCAGGGGTACACCCGCAACGTGGTCGTCCAGGGCCAGACCATCACCGACGTGGTCGACCCCGAGAAGATCTACGAGCTGTTCCGGGCCGGCGCGACCGTCACCTGGTGCTCGCTCAACCAGATCGTCCCGGAACTGCGCGACTTCACCCGCGTCATCAGCGAGCGCATGGCGGTGCGCACCGACTCGGTCGCGTTCCTGACGCCCACCGGCAAGAAGGGTTACCCGCCCCACCACGACCCGGTCGACCTCTTCATCGTCCAGCTCGAGGGCACCAAGCACTGGAAGCTGTGGAACCCGCCGGCCGAGCGCCTCGGGGACAACGCCCAGTACACCCTCGAAGGACTGGGGGAGCCGGAGATCGAGGTCTCGCTGCAGCCCGGCGACGTCCTCTACCTCCCCTACGGCACCCCGCACGCCGCGGCCGCCGAGGGCAAGGCCTCGCTGCACCTGTCCGTCATGATGCGCCCGCGCATGTGGAAGGACCTGCTGCGCCAGACCGTCGAGGAGCTCATCGCCGACGACGAGTTCAACGCGTACCCCTACATCGGGGAACTGCGCTCGTCCGAGGCCGAGTCCGGCTTCACCGAGAAGATCGCCGCGCTCGCCGCGCGGCTGCAGACGGTGGCCGCCGACGGAGAGGCCGCCGCGGCCGAGCTGGACCGCCTCGCGGACCTCGGCCGGCACATGGAGGGCAGCTCCGAGGGCCACACCTTCCAGTCCATCGCGGACATGGACGACCTCGGCCCGGACGCCCGCCTGCGGCGCGGCAGCGCGCCCCTGGAGTTCGGCGTCAGCGACAACGGCCGGACCCAGATGACCGTCAACGGTCACAAGATCGCGGTACCCACACCGATCGCCGAAACCCTGGCCGCGCTCGGCCCGGACGCGTCGATCGCGGCGTCCCTCATCTTCCCCGGAGTGGACGCGGTCCGTTCGACGAAGGCCGCGCAAGGACTCACCCGCCTGGGTGTGTTCGAACTGGCCGCGGCCGGCTGACGAGCTGCCGGTACCCGGACCCGCCCCGTCGCGGACCACCGGACCATCCCCCCGGTGGTCCGCGACGGGCGTCCCCGTGCACGACTGGAGGCAAGAGACGGTGGAGACGTACTCCTTCGAGGATTTCGTCGGCGACCGGGACGTGTTCCTCGCCGAGCATTTCAACAAGAAGCCGCTGCTGCGCAAAGGAGCACTGGCGGGCCGGCTCGACGGCCTCCCCTCCGTGCGGCAGCTCGACGACGTACTGGCCCTGGAGACGACTCCGCCCTCCTACCTCCGGGTGACCAAGGGCGGCAAAGGCGTGCCCAGCGGCGCCTACACGCGGACCGTCGCGCGCGGAGCCGCGCTCGCCGAGGCCGTCAACCCGGAGAAGGTGTACGAGCTGTTCCGCTCGGGCGGGACCGTCACCTGGAACTCCCTGCACCACGTACTGCCCTCGGCCCGCCGGCTGCTCGCGCCGTTCACCGACACCTTCGCCTGCGAGGGCGAGGTGGTCCTCTTCGTCACCCCGGCGCGCAACGACGGCTTCTCCCCGCACCACGACTCGATCGACGTGTACGTCGTCCAGGTCGACGGCACCAAGACCTGGCGGGTGTGGGCCACCCCCGAGGTCCGGCGGGGCGACGAGGGCTCGTACACGCCCGAGGAACTCGGCGAGCCCGTCATCGAGGTGACGCTGGTCCCCGGCGACGTGCTGTACGTGCCGCACGGCACCCCGCACGCGGCCGCCGCGAAGAGCGAGCTGTCCCTGCACCTGTCGGTGGGGATCGAGCCGAGGCGCTGGCGCGACCTGCTGAAGGACACCGTCGCGGCCGTGGTCGAGGACGAGGGGTTCCATGACTTCCCCTACCTCGCCGACGGTGAGGGCGGGAGCGGTGACGCGGCCGGCGGGGAAGCCGCGGCCGTCGCCGGCCTCAGCCGGCAGATCGAACTCCTCCGGGACCGGCTCGCCCATGTGGAGCCCGCCTCGGAGGCCAAACGGCTCGTACGCCTCGGCCGCGAGCGGTCCGGCTCCGGCCGCACCCGGGAGTTCGCCCGGCTGCACGCCGTCGACGCACTGACCACCGACTCGCTGGTGCGGCGCAGCGCGGCCCCCGTGGAGATCGGGGACAGCGACGGGACGAAGACCGGGATCAGGGTGGGCGGGCACCGGCTCGCGGTGCCCGACGCCGTCGCCCGGTCGCTGCGCGAGCTCGACGGGGGGCGCCCCGTCACCACCTCCGAGTTCTTCCCGGGCGTGGATCCGGCCCGCTCGCTGAGCGCGGCCCGGGGCCTGGCCCGGATCGGGGTCCTCGAAGCCGCCGAGCACGCCGTGTTCCCCGTACCGAGCAACACGCCGGACATCACGCCGGACAGCACTCCGAACGGCACGACGCACAGCACCGCGCACACCGCCACCCAGCCCGCCAACCACACCGACCAGGGGAAGTGAGCCACGAGATGGCCATCGACACCCGAACTCCGGCCACCACCGAGGCCTCCCCGCCGCCCTCCCGGCGGGCCTGGCGCGAGGTCTACGTCCTCGCCGGGATGCGCGGCCTGTCCTTCGCGGGCGACATCGCCGCCGAGACGGCCATCGCCCTCCAGCTCCAGGCCCAGGGCGCCGGCTCCTACGCCGTCATGGCGCTGCTGCTGTCCGCGACCGTCCCGCCCGTCCTGCTGTCCCCGCTGACGGGCCGGTTCGCCGACCGCTTCGACAGCCGCAACCTCATCGTGGTCGTCGGCGCGCTCCAGGCCCTGATCTGCGTGGCCATGACCATCTGGACCTCCCCGGTTGTCCTCATCGGCCTCTCCGCGCTGCTCTCCTCCGGACTCGCCTTCACCCACCCGGTGTTCGGCGCCCTGCCCAGCGCGATCGTCGGCAAGGAGAACGTGCCGCGCGCCTCGTCGATCTCGCAGACCACCGCCATGGCGGGCATGGTCGCCGCCCCGGGCATCGCCGGCGTCCTCATCGGCCGGTTCGGGATCTCCGTCCCGCTGCTCATCGACGCGCTGAGCTTCGCGGCGGTCGTCGTCGGCGGCCTGCTCATCAAGACGCGGCTGCACAAGGACCGGGGCGCCGCGAAGGCCGCCGCCGGTGACGGCGACGAGCCCGCGAAGGCCCCGTACAAGGTGACGTCCGACCGCTTCCTGACGGCCGTGCTCATCCTGAGCGGCGCCGTGATGGCGGCCGCGAGCATCATCAACGTCCTCATCGTCTTCTACGTCCGCGAGGGCTTCGGCGCCTCCGAGGAGACCTTCGGCCTGATCATGTCGGCCTGGATGCTCGGCCTGATCCCCGGCGGGATGCTGGTGCGCCGCGCGAAGAACCTGCGCCACGAGACCGTCCTGATCGGCACGTTCCTGTGCATCGCCGTGGCCATCCTGGGCACCGGCCTCGCCCCGGGCGTCTGGTGGATCGTCCCCTTCTACGTCCTCGGCGGCATCGGCAACGGAGCCCAGGCCACCGTGACGCACATCCTGCTCAACGTCCGGGTCCCCGACACCCACCGCGGCCGCGCCTTCGCCGCGCTGGGCGCCGTCTCCAACACCGGGCCCGCCATCGGCTACGTGGTCGGCGGCGCGGCGATGAGCCTGATGGCCCCGCGCTACGGGTTCCTCGCGGCCGGGGTGTTCTGCCTGATCGCGCTGGCGCTGTTCAGCGGCCGGGTCCTGAAGTCGGCCGACGCCGACCGGGCCGACGCCGACCGGGTGGAAGCCGACCGCGCCGAGGCCGGCATCGAGGCCGGGGCGGTCTGATGACGGTGGTCTCGGAACCGGCCGCGGGCGCCCCCGCCCTCCCGGACGACGTGGAACTCGACCTCTCCGTACGCCCCCAGGACGACTTCTACCGGTTCGTGAACGGGCACTGGACGGACACCCACGTCCTGCCCGCCCACCGGGCCGAGGCCACCACCCTGACCCTCCTGTCCGACCGGGCGGAGGCCGACGCCGAAGCCGTGATCCTGCGCGCGGCCGAAGCCGGCCGGGCCGCCGCCGACCCGGCCGGCCGGCACATCGCCGCCCTGTACGCGAGCTTCATGGACGAGGACCGCATCGAGGAGCTCGGCGCCGCCGGGGCCTTCGCCGCCGACCTCGAAACGGTCCGTGCGGCCGCCACCCCCGACGAACTCGCCGCCGTACTGGGCCGGCTGCAGGCCCAGGGAATCGGCGGGGCGGTGGACTTCACGGTCGCCGTGGACACCGCCGACGCCGACGGGTACGTCCTGTTCCTCACGCAGGCCGGACTCGGCCTGCCGGCCACCGCGTACGGCGCCGAAGCCGTCGCCCGGGACGGAGGGGAACTGCGCGGACGCTACCTCGGCCACCTCGCGGTGATGTGGGCGCACGCGGGACTCCCCGAGCCCGCCCACGCGGCCGCCTCGGTCCTGGCCCTGGAGGCCGACCTCGCCGCCCGGCACACCCCGGCCCGGCCGGGCGCGCCGCTGCGGCCGCTGTCGCTGACCGCCGCCGAACTGGCCGGGCGGGCGGGCGGGTTCCCGTGGGGGGCCTGGCTGGCCGCGCTGGGCGACGTACCCGGACAGGCGACCGTACGGGTGCGCCAGAGCGAGTTCCCCGACGCGCTGGACGCGTGGTGGACCGGGCACTCGCTCGACGAGCTCAAGCAGTGGGTCTGCTGGCGGTACGTGCACGAGACGGTGCCCTTCGGGCCGCGCCAGGTCTTCGCCGACAACTTCGCCTTCTACGGGCAGCTGCTCAACGGGTTCAGCGAGCCGAGGCCGCGCCGCATCCGGGCCGTCTCCTTCGTGGAGACCTTCGCGGGCGACGCGGTGGGCGAGCGGTACGTCGCCGAGCACCTGGCCCCGGGCACGGTGGAGGCCGCGACGGAACTGGTCCGCGCGCTGACCGCAGCCTTCCGGCGGCGCCTGGAGCGGGCCGACTGGATGTCCGGGAGCACCCGGGCGGCGGCCCTGGACAAGCTCGCCGCGATGGTCTTCGAAATCGGCTTCCCGCGCGGGGACGTTGGCGCCGGCGCCGCGGAGCCGTGCTTCGACCCCGCCGACCTGGTCGGCAACGTCAAGCGCGGGCGGGCCCGGCACATCGCCGCCGAGCTGGCCCGGCTCGGCGGCCCGGTCGACCGCTCCGAGTGGAAGATCCATCCGCACCAGGTGACCGCGTACTACCGCCACGGGCTCAACCAGGTCGTCGTCCCCGCCGGGCTGCTCCAGCCGCCGGTCTTCGACCCGGCGGGCGATCCCGCACGCAACTTCGCGGTGCTCGGCTCCATCATCGGCCACGAGATGTCGCACGCCTTCGACCACAGGGGCTCGCGCTACGACGGGCGGGGCCGGCTGCGCGACTGGTGGGCGCCCGAGGACCGGGCCGAGTTCGCCCGGCGCACCGCCCTGCTGGTGGCGCAGTACGACGGCTACGAGCCGGCCGCGCTGCCCGGACACCGGGTCAGCGGCGCCCGCACGCTCGGCGAGAACATGGCCGACATCGCCGGAGTCACCGTCGCGCTCGACGCGTTCGCCGCGCACGAGGGACCGCTCGACACCGTCCGGACCAGGGCGTTCTTCCTGCACTGGGCCACGATGTGGCGGGCCCGGACCACGCCCGCCCGGCTCGCCGAGCGGCTCGCCTCGCCCCGGCACCCGCACCCGCCCGCCGAGTTCCGCTGCAACGGGGTGCTCGGCCACGTCGAAGCCTTCAACGAGGCGTTCGACGTCCGGCCCGGCGACGCGCTGTTCATCGACCCCGCTTCCCGCTTCTTCCTCCTGTGACTCTGTGAGGCCACGCCATGCTTCCTGCTGACATCGAGCTGCTGCCCGTCCTGGGGCCGCCCGCCCTCTCGCCCGACGGCCGCCACGTCGTCTTCGAGGTCACCCGCCCCGTCCTGGAGGCGGACGACTACACCACCGAGCTGCTCATCGCGGACACCAGCGGGGCGAGCGCGCCGCGCCGCCTCACCCAGGGGCCCTACGACGGCAGCCCGGCCTTCTCGCCCGACGGACGCTTCCTCGCCTTCCAGCGCCCGGGCGCGCACGGCCGGGCGCAGATCCACCTCCTGCCGATGGACGGCGGCGGCGAGGCCTTCCCGGTCACCGACCACCCGATGGGCGCCGGCCAGCCCGTGTGGAGCCCCGACTCCACCCGGATCGCCTATACCGGCCGCATCCCCGAAGCGGGCCGCTACCAGGGCCCGGCCGAGGCGGAGGCGCCGCGCCGGATCACCACGCTGCTCTACCAGATGGACGGTT
Organism: Streptomyces sp. NPDC054956; assembly: GCF_053609185.1. Lineage (NCBI taxonomy): Bacteria > Bacillati > Actinomycetota > Actinomycetes > Kitasatosporales > Streptomycetaceae > Streptomyces > Streptomyces sp. NPDC054956. The sequence goes on from NZ_JBSGXB010000008.1 coordinate 34,621, forward strand.
TCGGCTACACCGCCGACCGGCCCCGGCAGGTCTTCGTGACCGACCCCTTCGACCCGTCGGCGCCCGCCGTCCAGGTCACCGAAGGCCCGTACGACCACATGGACCTGGCCTGGAGTCCGGCCGGCGACCAGCTGGTCTTCGTCTGCGCCCGGCACGAGGAGGCGGGCGACGACTCCCGCAACGACATCTGGGCGGCGGCCCCCGACGGCAGCGGCCTGCGGCCCCTGACGCACGGCGGGATGTACCTGTTCACCCCGCGCTTCGCCGCCGACGGAGCCTCGGTGGTCTTCGTCGGCTCCGAGCTCGACAAGTTCAACCACTCCTGCGCGACCGCCACGTACGGCCTGTGGACGGTTCCGGTCAGCGCTCCGGGGGTCCTGCTGCCCGCCGCCGACGGGTCGAGCGCCCCGCGCCGCCTCACCGACGGCTCCCACCACCTCAGCTTCGCCAGCCAGATGATCCGCCCGGCCGCCGACGGCGTGTACTTCGCGGGCGACCGGCGCGGCGAGGTCAACCTGGTCCTCGTTCCCTACGACGGCTCCGAGCCCGCCCCGGTCGTCACCGGCCCCCGCCAGGTCAACGGCTACGCGGTCGCCGAGACCCCGGCCGGGCCCGTCGTCGCCGCCGTCGTGACCAGCGCGACGAGCGCCGGCGACCTGGTGGTGTTCAGCGGCGGCACCGAGCGGACGCTGACCTCCTACGGACGCGAACTGACCGAGCGGGCCACCCTGCTGCCGATGCGGGAGTTCACCGCGACCGCGCCCGACGGGTACGAGCTCCAGGGCTGGGTGGTGCGCCCCGAGGGCCCCGGGCCGCACCCGGTGGTCTTCCAGGTCAAGGGCGGCCCCTTCACCCAGTGGGGCTACACCCTCAACGGGCCGGCCGCCTTCGACGAGGCGCAGGTCTACGCGAGCGCCGGCTACGCGGTGGTCCTCGGCAACCCGCGCGGCACCTCCGGCTACGGCGCCGGGCACGGCGCGTACGTACGGGACGACCTGCCGGGCAAATCGGCCGTCGACCTGCTCGCCCTGCTGGACGCGGCGCTGACCCAGCCCGAACTGGACGCGGACCGCGTCGGGGTGATGGGCGGTTCCTTCGGCGGCTACATGGCGGCCTGGTTCAACGCCCACCACGGCGACCGCTTCAAGGCGATGATCGGCGAGCGCGGCCTGTACGCCATCGACAGCTACGCGGCCACCAGCGACGACGGCGTCGACCTCGCGGTCGCGCTGTACGGGGCGGACCGCGAGGGCTGGGCCCGCCAGTCCCCGCTGACGTACGCGGACCGGATGAGCACCCCGATGCTGATCATCCAGTCCGAGGAGGACCGGCACTGCCCGCAGGAGCAGGCGCAGCGGCTCTTCACCGAGCTGCGCATGCGCGGGGTCCCCGCCGAGATGCTCCTCTTCCCCGGCGAGGGCCACGACATGTCCCGCTCCGGTCTCCCCAGCCACCGGCTCGCCCGCTTCGCGGCGGTCCTGGAGTGGTGGGGGCGGCACCTGTGAGCGGCGTCGTCGACCTGGCCGTACTCGAAGACCTCCGAACGGACCGGAAGGACACTGTCATGACCAGCACGCTCGCCCAGCGCGCCGGAGGCCTGCGCGCGGACATCGACGGGGACCGGCTGCTGCGCCGCATCGCCCGGCTCGGACGGATCGGGCTGGACCCCGAGACGGGCGGGATCACCCGCGAGGGCTTCGGCGCCGCCGACCGCGAGGCGCGCGCGTACCTGATGGACGAGGCGCGCGACGCCGGCCTCGTGCCCTCCGTGGACGCGGCGGGCAACATCGTCATCCGCCCGCGCCACACCTCGTACGGGGAGGGGCGCCAGGCCCTGATGATGGGCTCGCACCTCGACACCGTCGTCAACGCGGGCCGCCTCGACGGCGCGTACGGGGTGCTGGCCGCGCTGGAGGTCCTGCAGACCTTCGAGGAGTGCGGGATCGAATCCCCCTACGAGCCGGTCGCCGTGGCCTTCGCCAACGAGGAGGGCGCGCTCTTCCCGCAGCCCTTCTGGGGTTCGATGGCCATCGCCGGACGCCTCGCGGGACTGCCGCGCGAGCCCCGCGACCACCAGGGCCGCCGGCTGCGCGAGGAGCTGCGGCTGGCCGGCGGGGACCTCGACGCGCTGGGCAGCGCGTGCTGGCCGCACGGGTCGATCGCGGCCTACCTCGAACTGCACGTGGAGCAGGGACCGGTACTGGAGCGCAGCGGCCGCCGGATCGGCGTCGTCGACGCGATCACCGGCCGTACGGTGCTGACCCTGGAGGTGCGCGGCGCCGCCGGGCACTCCGGGACCAGCCCGATGAAGGGCAGGCGCGACGCGATGGCCGCGGCGGCCCGGGTGGTGCTGGCCGCCGAGCACATCGCGGGCGAGCGCGGGCTGTGCCGGGTGGCGACGGTAGGCCGGATCGACCCCCACCCCAACACCCCCAACACGATCGCCGGATCGGTACGGATGACCGTGGACCTGCGGGACACGGACGTGTGGAAGGCCGCGGCCGCCGAGGAGACGCTGCGGCGGATGCTCGACGCGATCGCGGCGAGCACCGGCACCGAGATCGAGGTGGTCGCCGAGACCCGCTCCGACCCGGTCTCCACGAGCGAGGTGCTGCGCGCCGCGATCGAGCGGAGCGCGGACGAACTGGGACTGGCGCACGAGGTGCTGCCCAGCGGCGCCGGGCACGACGCGCAGATGGTCGCGGACATCGCGCCCATCGGCATGATCTTCGTACCGAGCCTGGGCGGGATCAGCCACGTGCCCGAGGAGGACACGGCCCCCGAGGACCTCGTCGCCGGCGCCCGGGTGCTCTTCCGTACGGCGCTGCGCACCATCGGGATCAGCCCGCGGGCGCAGGAGCGCGAGCAGCCCGAGCCGCAGTCGCGGCCTTCCAACGAGCTCAATACCACCGGGAGTTGAGGAGTCATGGAGACGCTGGTCAAGAAGTGCGAGCGCATCGCGGTGTTCTGCGGTGCCAGGCCCGGGGTCCGTCAGGACCACGTGGACTTCGCGCACGGCTTCGGCCGGGCGCTCGCCGGGCGCGGCCTGGACCTGGTCTACGGCGCCGGCGGCGTCGGGGTCATGGGGGCCGTCGCGGACGGGGTGCTGAGCGGGGGAGGGGCGGTCACCGGGGTGGTGCCGCGGGCGCTGCACGAGCGGGAGCGGGCCGACCGGGCGCGCGGCGCGATCTTCGTCGTGCGGTCCATGCACGAGCGCAAGGCGCTCATGTACCGGCTGTCCAACGGCTTCGCCGTACTGCCCGGCGGCATCGGGACCCTGGACGAGCTGATGGAGGTGGCCACGTGGAACCAGCTCTCCCTGATGGAGAAGCCGATCGTGGTGGTCAACCACGCCGGCTTCTACGACCCGATGCTCGCGATGCTCGACCACCTGGTGTCCGAGGGGTTCCTCACCGCCGCGGAGCGCCGGCTCATCCGCTCCGCGGACAGCACCGAGGAGGCGCTGGACCTGCTGGGCGCGCCCAGGGTGCTGGCAGCGGCATGAGCGGCGGGGCCTGCCCGGCCGGGGCCGGCCTGGTCGGGGCCGGCCTAGTCGGGTTCGGTCGGCAGGTAGCCGCGCTGCACCGCGTGGACCCCGGCCTGGAAGCGGCTCTGGGCGCCGAGGTAGGTCATCAGCCCGGAGGCGATGCGCCGGGCGGTGCGCCCGGACACCCCCAGCCGGTGGGCGATGGTCTCGTCCGTGCAGCCCTGCGCGAGCAGCTTCAGCGCCTCGGCCTGCTGGCGGTTGAGCGCGCCCGGATCCGGCCTGGCGGGGGCGTCGAGGCACTCTCCGGACTGCCAGACGCTCTCGAAGAGCGTGTACAAGGTGGCCACCATCCCCTGGGAGGTGACCTCCACCGCGCCGGCCGCGGTGTTGCCGGTGTCCGCCGCGATGATCGCCGAGGTGCGGTCGTAGATGATCATCCGGTTGGGCAGCGAGGGGACGGTACGGACCTGCGAGCCCTGCGCGACGAGCCAGCGCGCGTACTCCATGGTCTGCGGACAGCCGCGGATGGAGTCGAGGTAGACCGTGCGCATCTGCACGCCGCGCTCCAGCAGCTGCTGGTTGAGCGGTCTGGACGCGTTCATGTTCTCCGCGGTCTGGGGCCCGCCGGGCGCGAAGGTCAACAGCTCCTGGGAGACCTGGCCGCGCAGGTTGGCGAGGTGGTCGCGGATGGAGTCGAGCCCGTCGAGGTAGCGCACCCCCGGGTCCACGGCGCTGCCCGTGCCCCGGCCGTCGTACTCCAGGATGAGCTGCGCCGCCGCGGCCCGGCTCGCCTCCAGCCGCTGCTGGCGGCTGGCGAGATCGGCCTGCTGGCGGGCGAGCAGGATCTCCATGCCGACGTGCGGGCTGACCGCGTGCAGCCGGGAGTCGTCTTCCGCGGAGGCGCGCACGAGCGCCATCTCGCTGAGCCGGTCCAGGGCGGAGCGGACCGCGTCCGGCGTCAGGTCGAGCTGACGGCTCAGATCCGCGATGTCCCGGGGTTTGGCGAGAATTCCCCGGTAGACGGATTCGGCGACTGCGTCGAGGCCGAGGAGATCAAGCATCGATGGCAACTCCGGTTCAGAGCCCGGATCCCGCTGGGGTTCCAGGCGCTGGTGGGGGCACTGGGCTGCGTAATTGCCCTGACGGTACGGGTCGGTTCGACCCTCGGCAAGACGGCATCGGCAATCTCTCGGTTCGTGTTCTCCCCGGCAATTGACCGACCCCTCGATTTCGGAAAATCTATTCCACTACGGAGCCGGACTCCCGCCCATGTATCTCGTTCACGTCCACCTGCGCCCCCCGCGCTCCGGCGCCCGGCTGCCCGCGCCGACGGCATCCGCCATCGCCCGCTGCGCTGCGGGACGTGACGGCCTGGTCCACGTCAGCGTCCACCCCGATCCCGAAGCGGCCCCCGTGGTAGGGCTGTACGTACGGGCCCCCTCGCTGGCCGCGGCCGAAGCGGCCGCCCGGCGGCTGTGGCTGCACGCCGCCTCGGCGCATTCCGTACTGGGGGAGTGGGAGCTGGAGCGGGCCGAGGTGCCGCTGCTGCCCGGGATCGACCCGTGGAGCACGATCTGACGGCGGCCCGCAGGCGAATGACCAGCTGTTTGCCGGGAGCTGACGGTTCCTTGGGCGAAGCTGGACTGTGTATGCCAAGGCCGGATTGCCCGTCCCGGCGCCCCTTTCCCCGCCGCTCGCGCCGGCAGCAGACTCCTGCCTGTCAGCGAAACACAGGCCGGCTGAAAAGGCGGAATCCACATGTCTTTCGAAATCTACCGCAGAATCGTCCGGGGCACGGTCGTCGCCGGAATTCTCGCCGCCTGCACCGCCTTCGGAGCGGCCGCCGCACACGCCGACACCACCCCCGCCACCGACCGGAGCGCGGTCACCGTACAGAACACCCCCGGTCAGACCGGCCTGGACGACCTCGGCTGGCAGTGAGCACACCCCCTCATCCGCACCCGCTCACCGAGGGGAAGACAATGGACGCAGAAAGCGCCGACCACCTGATCAGATTCCGCGACCGCGGATATCTGGACCAGCCCGTGGAAAGCGTGCCCACGGACCGGATCTCGGCCGGATTCTCGCCCCGCACGGGCGGCGAGGACCGGGAGTACGCGAAGACCCTCGCGGAAGCCGACGGCGAACTGCCGCCCATCCTGGTCCACCGGCAGACCATGAGCGTGATCGACGGAGCCCACCGGCTGCGCGCCGCCGCACTCCGCGGCGAGACCCACGTCCGCGTACGGTACTTCGACGGCGACCGGGGCGAGGCCGAGCTGCTGGCCGTCGCGGCCAACGTCACCCACGGGCGGCCGCTGACCGCCGCCGAGCGGACCGCCGCCGCGGGACGCGTCTTCGCCTCCCACCCCCGCTGGTCGGACCGCGCGGTCGCGGCCGTCACCGGACTCTCCGCCCGCAAGGTCTCCCAGCTGCGCAAGGGCACCGCCGCGGCCGAGACCGGCCACCGCGTGGGCCGCGACGGCCGGGCCCGCCCCGTCGACCCCTCCCGCGGCCGCGAACTGGCCGGCGAACTCCTGCGCAGCAACCCCGGCGCCTCGCTGCGCCGGATCGCCGCCGAGGCCGGACTGTCCCCCGCGACCGTGGCCGACGTACGCGACCGGATCCGGCGCGGGGAGGACCCCGTACCGGCCCGGCGCACGGACAACGCGCCCGTCCGCGGCCGCTCGTCCGCTCCCCCGTCTTCTCCGTCCCCGGCCGGGAGCCCCATCTCGCTCGCGGCGCGGCGCGGCGCCGGCCCGCGCCGGCCCGTCGCCGAACCGCAGCCCGCCCCCGACCGGCTGCTGCGCATCTTCGAATCGCTGCGCCGCGACCCGTCCCTGCGGCTGAGCGAGTCCGGACGCGACGTGCTGCGGATGCTCGGCGCCTGCGCGCTGGTCGCCCAGCACCGGGAGAAGATCGCGGCCAGCCTGCCGACGCACTGCAAGGAACCGATGGCCCAGCTCGTCCAGGGCTACGCCGGTCTGTGGCGGCAGCTCGCCGACGAACTGGCCTGCGCGGAGGCGGCCGAGGCCTCGTGAGCACGCAAAGCGGATGAAGGACGGAGCGCGGGCGCCCTACAGTGGCGCCCGCCCGGCCCGCCCCGCCGCGCTTCGTACGGAACGCCGGCACGCAGCAGCAAGGAAGACGCACATGTGGGACATCATCAGGCTCACGGCCGCCGAGACCGCGGAGAAGATCGCCTCCGGGGAACTGACCGCCGTCGAGGTCACCGAGGCCCATCTCGCCCGGATCGAGCAGACCGACGAGAAGGTACGTGCGTTCCTGCACGTCGACCGTGAAGGTGCCCTCGAGCAGGCCGCCGCCGTGGACGCCCGGCGGGCGGCCGGCGGGGAACTGGGCCCGCTGGCCGGCGTACCGCTCGCCCTCAAGGACGCCTTCACCACCGTCGGCATCCCCACGACCTGCGGTTCGAAGATCCTCGAAGGCTGGATCCCGCCGTACGACGCCACGTTGACGCGCAGGCTCAAGGAGGCGGGCGTCGTCATCCTCGGCAAGACCAACATGGACGAGTTCGCGATGGGCTCCTCCACGGAGAACAGCGCCTACGGGCCGACCGGCAACCCCTGGGACCTCAACCGGGTCCCCGGCGGATCCGGCGGCGGCAGCGCGGCCGCACTCGCCGCCTTCCAGGCGCCGCTCGCCGTCGGTACGGACACCGGGGGATCGATCCGTCAGCCGGCCGCGCTCACCGGCACCGTAGGGGTGAAGCCGACGTACGGCGGGGTCTCCCGCTACGGACTGGTCTCCTACTCCTCCTCCCTCGACCAGGGCGGTCCCTGCGCCCGCACCGTTCTGGACACCGCGCTCCTGCACGAGGTGATCGCCGGTCACGACCCGCTGGACTCCACCTCCATCGACGCCCCCGTGCCGCCCGTCGTCGAGGCCGCCCGGTCGGGATCGGTCGCGGGCATGCGGATCGGCGTCGTCAAGCAGTTCGCCGGCGAGGGCTACCAGGACGGCGTGATCTCCAGGTTCCGGGAGTCGGTGGAACTGCTGGAGGAGCTCGGCGCCGAGATCGTGGAGCTGGACTGTCCGTCCTTCGACCTCGCGATGGCCGCCTACTACCTGATCGCCCCGTCCGAGGCCTCCTCCAACCTCGCCCGCTTCGACGCCATGCGCTACGGGCTGCGCGTCGGCGACGACACCGCCCTGTCCGCCGAGGAGGTCACCGCGCTGACCCGCGAGGCCGGGTTCGGACCGGAGGTCAAGCGCCGGATCATCCTCGGCACGTACGCGCTCAGCTCCGGCTACTACGACGCGTACTACGGCTCCGCCCAGAAGGTCCGCACGCTCATCATGCGGGACTTCGACCGGGCGTTCGCCGAGGTGGAGGTGATCGTCTCCCCGACGATGCCGACCACCGCCTTCCCGATCGGCGAGCGGGTCGACGACCCGCTCGCGATGTACCTCGCCGACCTGTGCACCATCCCGACCAACCTGGCCGGCAACTCCGCCATGTCGCTGCCCTGCGGCCTGGCACCCGAGGACGGCCTGCCGGTCGGACTGCAGATCATCGCCCCGGCCATGAAGGACGACCGGCTCTACCGGGTCGGCGCCGCCGTCGAGGCGGAGTTCGTCCGGCGCTGGGGCCGCCCGCTGCTCGACGGGGCCCCGTCGCTCGGCTGACCGGCAGGACCCGAGGACCCACCAGGAGGAAGTCGCCATGACCGTCATGACCACCGCACACGTCCGCCAGATCGAGGCGCTGCTGTCCCACGACATCTCCGGAGTCGTCGACGCGGTGGTGACCACCTCCCGCGACGAAGCCGGGGCGGTCGCCTTCCACTTGGTCGTCGGCCCGCCCGACCGCCCGCGCGAATGCGACCGGATCGAGTTCACCCTCGATCCGGAGCACGCCCGCGCCCTCTTCTCCGGCGGCCCCGACCGCCCGGCACTGGTGCCCTGCAGGGTAGGTGTCGAGTTCGGAGCGGCCCGCTGAGCGGAGCCGACGCCGCCGCAAAATACGTGCTGCCTGGTATAATTTGGACCGGCTGTTTTTCGGTGAGATGCTCGTCCCTCCGAGGCGGTGCACGACTGGCCGTCAGGATCGTGGAAGGAGCGAGGGTGTCCCAGAAGGAGACTTCCCGGCGCACCCGGCAGGCCATTGTCGAGGCCGCCGGTGCCGTGTTCGCGGAGAAGGGCTTCAACGGGGCCACGATCGCCGACGTCTACCAGCGGCTCGGACTCACCAAGGGCGCGTTCTACTACTACTTCAAGAACAAGGAAGAGCTCGCCCAGGCCGTGCTGGCCAGCCGGATCGACACCCTCGGCTTCCCCCTCGTGCCGCGGAGCACCCGGCTCCAGGAACTGATCGACAAGGACATGCTCTTCGCCGTTCAGATCCGCAGCGATCCGATAGTGCAGGGCAGCCTGCGGCTCTCCCTCGAGCGCGGCAGCCAGCACGTGGACCGTCTGCGGCCCTACCAGGACTGGATCGACCTCAACCGGTCCGCGCTGGGCCGGGCCCGGGAATGCGGCGAACTCCACGCGCACGTGGACCTGGACGCGGTCGCCAACCTCTTCGTCAGCGCCTTCACCGGAGTCCAGGTGCTCTCGGAAGTGATGTCCGAGTGGGAGGACCTGGAAGCACGGGTGTCCGTCCTGCTCAAGCACATCATGCCGATCATCGCGCTGCCGACCGTGCTGGCCGAACTGGACATGGCCCCCGGCCGGGCCGACCGGGTCGTCGCCGACCTCGAGAAGCACCTGCGGGAGCGGGCCGGGGCCGAGCTCGTGGAGCCGGCCGCGGGCTAGTGCCCGCAAGTACCCCTTCCGGCCAGGCCCTTTCCCCGTCTCCCTCCGCCGGGCGTCTTCGACGCCCGGCGGAGGCGTTTTCGCACTCGATGCGCACTCGGACCTGATTCGGCGCCATCGATATCAGAACTTCCGATGACGGTTGCCTACCTTCATGCAGGTTTGTTTCCATGGGCGCGGCCCCGAGCCACACACGAGGCTCTTGACCGACCACGGAGAACCCACATGATCAAGCTCGATGACATCCGCCGGCACGCGGCGGGCGGCGTGACGCGGGATGCCTTGGTCGACGGCGAGGTGCGGCTGACCTGGGGCCAGTTCGCGGAGACCGTGGAACGGACGGCGGCCGGACTCACCGAGCACCTGCCCGCCGAGGGCCCGGTCCGCGCGGTCTTCCTCGCCGGCAACAGCTGGCAGCTCACCGTCGCGATGAGTGCCTGCGCGACGCTCGGAGTCTCCTGCACCGGCCTCGACCCGCAGAGCGGCGCCGAGGACCTGGGCCAGGTGCTCACGTGGCTGGAACCCTCCGTCGTCTTCGTGACCTCGGAACACCGCGCCACCCTCGACCAGCTGGTCTGGCCGAGCGGCCCGCAGGCCGTGCACGTCCTGCTGGACGGGATCTCGGCACCCGGTGCGCCGGCCACGCCCGGCAAGCACCAGGCACTCAACTTCGACGTCCTGACCTCGGCCGAGACGCTGCGCACCCTGCCCGCGCCGCGGCCGTACGAGTCCTTCGCGGTCAGCGCGCGCAGCGACGGGCCGTCCCGGGTCGCCGTACGCCGCACCCCCTCGGAGGGGCGCCACCTGGTCGACCTCGTCGACGAGTTCGGCCTCAACCGGGACGACGTCCACCTGGCCTCCGCCCCGCCCACCGAGACCACCGCCCTCGCGCTGGCCCGCACGATGCTCGGCATCGGCGCCACCGTCGTCCTCGCGGACGGAGCCGGCCCCGAGACCCTGAGCGCGCTGCTCGTCGCCGAGCGCGTCAGCACCGGCGTGATCACCCCGACCGCCCTGCACGGACTGCTCGGGCTGCCGGAGGACGCCGAGCCCTCGCCGCGCACCCGGCACCTGCGCTTCCTCCTCACCCCCGGCACGCACCTGGGCCGATGGACCGTCAACACGGCCTGGGAGCGGCTGGGTCCGGTGCTGCACACCGCGCTCGGCAGCCCGGAGACCGGGCTGACCGCCGTCATGGGACCCGAGGAGCTGCTGGTCTCGCCGCCGCGGTCGGGCCACGCCACGCTCGGCACCTCCATCGCCGTCCTCGGCGAGGACGGGCAGCCGGTGGCGCAGGGCGAGAGCGGGCGGCTCGCCTTCGCCGGCCACCAGGTGATGGACGGTTACCTGGAGGGCGAGACCCTGACGGCGAACCTGGACCTCGGCTGGGGCGAGGAGCGCTTCCTGATCACCGACGAGGCCGGGCACATCGACGAGACCGGCCGGCTGCTGGTCACCGGGCGCGTCACCGAAGTGCCCGTGGTGGTCCGCGATTCGGCGGTCGACACCGAGCTGTTCCGGCTGGAGTCGGACCTGCTCAACCTGCCCTGCCTGCGCGACACCGCCGTCATGCGGGTCAGCGACGCGGTACTGGGCGACGCGATCGTGGTGCCCTTCATCGCGGTGGCGGTCGGCCGGGAGGCCACCGGCTACCAGGCGCTCAGCGCGGCCTGCGCCCGCCGGGTGCCCTCGCTGCCCGCGCACGTCATCGCGGTCGACACCATCCCGTACAGCCCGACGGGCCGGATCCGCACCGGGGACCTGCTCGACGCGGTACTGCCCATCATCACCTTGAACCTGCAGCTTGAGCAGTCGATGCAACAGGAGATGTCCGCGTGAACCTGCCCTCCTTCGACGACCAGCCCTACGACGAGGTGCTGGTGGAGGACTTCGAGACGGCCTTCTTCGCTCTCGAACTCGAACTACTCGACCTGCCCTGCGTCCAGGACATCGCCGTGATGCGCACCCAGCTGCCCGAGGTGGGCGAAACGCTGGTGGTGGCTTTCGTGCCGCTCCTGGAAGAGGACCAGGAGGCCGGCGGCCGGCAGGCCGCGCTGGCCGCCTGCGAACGGCGCATGCCCTGGGTGCTCTCGCACGCGGTGGCCGTGGACGCGATCCCGCGCGCGGCCGACGGGTCCGCGCGCACGGGCGTCCTGATCGACCGTCTGCTCCCGCAGATCGCCAGGGACCTCCTCTCCCCGATGGAGATGTCCGACTAGTCCACTCCGCAAGACCCGCTGTCAACCACTAAGCGGCGGCTGACCTGTGGCCATGCCCTCCCTGCGGGCATGGCCACAGGTATGTCCGGGCGGCGTTCCCGAGGGCTGCAACAATACCGCCACCGTGGTATGTTTCTCATCTACGAGGCTTGAGCCTCGCAGAAGGGAGCCTCTGCCGTGCAGTTCCAGCAGCTACGCTCGTTCCGCGAAGTGGCCGCCGAGATGAGCTTCACTCGTGCCGCCAGGAACCTCCACTACTCGCAGCCCAGCGTCACCGCCCACATCAAGAACCTCGAGGACTACATCGGGGCGCCGCTGTTCCATCGCGCCGGCGGCCGTGTCCAGCTCACCGAGGCGGGCATGCGACTGCTGCCGCACGTCGAGAAGATCATCCTGATCGCCGAAACGGCCTGTATCGACGCCGCGTCGGCCGGTCGCACCCGTCCAGCCGCCTGACCGGCTGCCGGACACGTATTCGCAATTCATTTTTCATGCGGCCCGGCTGCGTATCCAAATTCCCTGGATCCGCGCCGGGCCGGAGTTTTTTCAAGGTATTCGGAATTCACCCTTCCGCAATATGGGGACAGTTGTCCACGCCTTCTTGCTAATGACAACTGGCCTCCCGCGCCTACCCGTTGACGGGCAGTCGGGCACTTGATGTCCGCAGAGTTGGCGTGGATGGGCAATTGTTCGTGCGCGGCCCAGCAAGAGCGGATGGGAACGCGAGCCTACGCTCGGACCAATCGAACTGTGCGTCCGGCAGCGGTCGCGTGTATTACCCCTGGAGAGGACACCAAAAATGGGTCAGGTCCCGATAGTGGATCAGTCGGCCGACGAGGCTCCGAACGACCTCATGACGGGCGACTCCTACCTGGAGAGCCTGCGCGACGGTCGCCAGGTCTTCGTGAACGGCGAGCTCGTCAAGGACGTGACGACGCACCCGGCGTTCGCCAACGCCGCGAGGTCGACCGCGCACCTCTACGACGCGCTCCACCACCCGGACACCAAGGACCTGATGACGACGGTCGACCGGTACACGGGATACCGCGTCCACCGCTTCTTCACCCCGGCGCACTCGGGCGAGGACCTCATCAAGGCGCGCGACGCCATCGAGCACTGGGCCCGCCTGAGCTACGGCTTCATGAACCGCACGCCCGACTACAAGGCGTCGTTCATGGCCGGCCTCGCCGTCACCCACGACTTCTACGAGCCCTTCGGCGACAACGCCCGTGCCTGGTACGAGAAGTACGCCCGCCAGGGCCTCTCGATCAGCCACGCGATCGTCAACCCGCCCGTGGACCGCAACAAGCCGGCGCACGAGATCCGCGACGTCTACCTGAAGGTCGTCGAGGAGCGCGAGGACGGCATCGTCGTCGAGGGCGCCAAGCTCATGGCCACCGCCTCCGCGCTGAGCAACGTCGCCTTCGTCGGCCAGATCCACCTGGCCAACCTGGAAAAGGGCAAGGCCGAGGACATGGCGCTGGCCTTCATGGCCCCGCTGAACACCCCGGGCATGAAGGTCGTCTGCCGCACCCCGTACGAGGCCAAGGCCTCCAGCCCGTTCGACAACCCGCTCTCCAGCCGGTTCGACGAGAACGACGCGGTGCTGGTCTTCGACAAGGCCTTCATCCCGTGGGAGAACGTCCTGATCTACCGGGACACCGAGAAGATCCACCAGTACTTCCCCCGCTCCGGCCTGCTCTCCCGCGGCTTCTTCCAGGGCGCGATCCGCATGTCGGTCAAGCTCGAGTTCATGGCGGGCATCCTCGACAAGGGCACCCGCATCAACGGCACGGACCAGTTCCGCGGCGTCCAGGCGGGCCTCGGCGAGCTGCTGGCCTGGCGCCACCAGACCTGGGCCGTCACCACCGCCATGGCCCTGGACCCGGAGGCCGGCCCGGCCGGCACCGTCCTGCCGCGCATGGACTACTCGGCCGGCTACCGCGCCCTCGCCCCGCTCAGCTGGGAGCGCACGCACCGCTTCTTCGAGGAGCACCTCGCGGGCGCGCTGCTGATGACGCCGTCCAGCGCCAAGGACCTGCAGAACCCCGAGCTGCGTCCGCTGCTCGACCGCTACTACCGCGGCACCGGCGCCACGGCCGAGGAGCGCACCAAGCTCTTCAAGCTGGCCTGGGACGCGATCGGCACCGAGTTCGGCGCCCGTCACGAGCTGTACGAGCTCAACTACGCCGGCGGCCCCGACCAGGTGCGTCTCGACACCCTGAACTGGTCCCGCGGCGCAGGTCTGCTCGACAACTACGGCGACCTCGTCCAGAGGGCCATGGACGACTACGACCTCGACGGCTGGACCCGCGGCCGCTGGGCCCAGGAGAACTGACCCGTCAGCCCGCGTACGGACGGGTGCCTGCGGCCCAGGCGCCGCGCGCACCCGTCCGCGCCCAGCAGAGAGGCCCGGCCATGAACCACGACCTGCGCGATGTGATGCGTTCCTTCGCCACCGGGGTCTGCGTCGTCAGTACGTACACCGACAAGGACGGCGTACGGACCCACAACGCGATCACCGTCAACTCGCTCACCTCCGTCTCCCTGGAACCCCCGCTCGTGTCCCTGAGCTTCCGTCACGACTCGGAGTTCTTCGCGGAGCTGATGCGCACCGGCGTCGTAGGGATCTCGATCCTCGGGGCCGAGGGCGAGTCCACCGCCCGCGCGTTCGCGCGCCGGCGGCCCGAGCGCGACCAGGCGCTGACCGAGGTGCCCGGTGCCCCGGGCGAGGCCACCGGGACGCTCCTGTTCGAGGCGGCGGCCTGGATGGAGTGCAGCCTGCGCGACCACGTGGTGGCGGGTGACCACGTGATGGTCATCGGCGAAGTCGTCGCCATGGGTGCCCGTGAGACCCAGACCCCCCTGATCTTCCTTCAGGGCGGATTCCACAGATTCGAACTGGAACAGGTGTGACGTGCGAGCGAAGAAGTTCCTGAGCTGGCGGGCGCTCCTCGGAGCGGCGCTGGCGATATCCGCCCTGACCCTGCTGATCTGGCCGAACACCTCGGCCCAGGCATCGGGGTCGGGCCCGGAGGCGGCGGCCGCCACCACGGGATCGGTGAGCATCTGTCTGGTGACGGCGGACGCCCCGACCCGCGAGCGCAACGTGAAGGTCGCGCAGTGGGCCGCCGAGGTCCTGCTCGAGGAGACGCTGTCCTACCGGGGCCCGTGCGCCTCGTACGGCACCCCGAACGCGCTCGGCAACGGCAACCTGCGGACGTACGCGCAGATCGCCGGCGGCAAGCCGCAGACCGTCGGGATCGTCTTCCCCAAGTCCACGCTGACCAACATGCCGACCTCCATGACGGACGGTCACCACTGCTACGACATGAACAACGACGGCTCGGTCAACCAGCACACGGAGTGCGTCGGCGGCCACGAGCGTCCGCTGGACCTGCCCTCGCAGCTGACCTCGCTGCCCGGCATGCCGCTCAAGTGGGCCCTGGTGAACTTCAACCCGATGGGTCACGGCCCCGAGCACATCTACGACACCCCGCACTTCGACTTCCACTTCTACACCCAGTCGAAGGCGGAGCGTGACGCGATCCGCAGCGGACCGTGCGGTCTGGCCATCAACTGCGACGACTACGCGACGGCCACCAAGCCGATCGCCCCGCAGTTCATGCCGCAGGACTACACGGACAAGGGCGTCGCCGAGGCGGCCATGGGCAACCACCTGGTCGACCTGAACTCGCCCGAGTGGGGCTCCACGGCCTTCACCCAGACGTTCATCTACGGCGCCTACGACGCCAAGATCAGCTTCCTCGAGCCGATGATCACCAAGGCCTGGTTCGAGGGCATCGAGGCCGGGGTCAACCCGAGCCGCTGCTGGCCCATAAAGCAGCCGCAGCAGTGGCAGATCGGTGGCTGGTACCCGCAGGAGTACTGCATCGACTACCGCGCGAACCGCGGTGACTACACCGTCTCGATGAAGAACTTCAAGAATTCCGTCGCCTGACGAGCGGCGAATCCCATCGGCTGACCGGTTCACCCCCGCCGCACCGGGGGTGGCCGGCGGCCTCCACTGAATCCCCGGAGTAGGCGAGGAAAGGGCCACCGTGATCGCGGACAGCAAGGCCGGCGCACGACGACCCAGCGCCTTCCACGAATTGATAGGTGACTGACACATGTCCCGTGGATTCTCGATCGGTATCGTCGGAGGAGGCGCGGCTGCAGTCTGCTTGATCGACGCGTTGTCCCGAACACAGAGCGAACCAGGCAGCCTCACGGTCTTCGAACCGTCACCGCACTTGTGGCGCGGCCGCGCCTACCAGGTCGACACCGAGACCCTCAAGGTCAACGCGACGCCCGACGACATGTCCGTGCGCGCCGGCGACCTCCAGCACTTCGAGAACTGGCTGGAGACGCGGGACAAGGTCATCGGGGTGCGCACCGGAGTCGACCGGTGGTCCGGGAGCCGCTTCGCGCCCCGCACCGTCTACGGCGAGTACCTGGAGCAGACGGCGTACGCCGCGCTCGGTGAACTGCGCCGCCAGGGCTGGCGCGTCGACCTCGTCGGCGAGGGCGTCACCTCCGCCAGCCGCGCCGCCAACCGGGTGCTGCTGCGCACCGGCAACGGACGGGCCCGCGCCTTCGACTACGCCATCCTGTGCGTCGGCGGCGACAGCCCCAAGGACGTCTACGGGCTGGCCGGCACCGAGGGCTTCGTCGGAGACCCGTACCCCATCGTCAACAAGCTGGCGGACGTCGGCGAGAACGACCACGTCGCCGTCATCGGCAGCGGTCTGACCGCCATCGACATCATCCTGTCCCTGGCCGCCCAGGGGCACCAGGGCCGCATCAGCCTGATGTCGCGCCGCGGCGTCCTGCCGGGCGTGCGGCAGAAGGCGGTCCCCTTCGAGCTGCGGCACTTCACCCCGCACCGGATGGAGACCCTGGCCACCACCCACCCCGAGATCAGCCTCGAGGACATCGCCACCATCATGCGGGCGGAGTTCCGCGACGTCGGAGCCGACCTCGACTCGACCGTCGAGGAGATCATCCGCGTCGACCTGGAGGACCCGGTCGACCGGCTGCGCCGGCAGATCGAAGAGGTCGACTCCCCGCACATGGGCCTGCGGATCCTGCAGCGTGCCGTCCCCGAGACCGGACCCGACGTCTGGCCGCTGCTGCGCGAGCAGGACAAGGTCCAGCTGCTGCGCGCCCACTACCGCACGATCATGAGCCTGTGCTGCCCCATGCCGCCGGGCAGCGCCGGAGTCCTCCTCGAACTCGTCGAGGCGGGCAAGCTCGACATCGTCGCCGGCCTGCAGAACATCACGCCCAACCCCGAGGCGGGATTCGACGTCGTCACCGCCGAGGGCCACAACTTCACGGCCGACCGCGTCGTCAGCGCCGTGAACGCCTCCGAGGGGCGCATACCCACCAGCGCCGCGCCCCTGGTCACTTCGCTCATGCGCAGCCGCGTCGCCAGCCGGCACCCCCACGGCGGCCTGCACATAGCCCGGCCCACCAGCCAGCTCACGACCAACGGACGCCCCGACCCGCGCCTCTACGGGCTCGGCAACATCGCCGCCGGGTCGCTCTTCTTCACCTTCGGCATCCCCTCGCTGGTCGACCGCAGCCAGGACATCGTCGGCGCGATCCTGCAGCACGCCGAGACCGTCACCGCCGCGAGCCAGGAGAGCGAGGAAGTCCTGCTCACGGTCTAGCCCGCGCACGGTCCGGACCCGCCGCGGTCCGGACACCGCCCGCACCCGTACCCGTACCGCCACCGGAAAACGATCCGGAGATGAGGACCCCCGAGCATGAGCATCACCGAGACCGACCGGCCCGCCTACCTGGCGGACACGCACACCGGCCTGCCGATTCCGACCGAGCCGGTGTTCGCCACCCACGAGGAGACCCGGCGCCACCGCAAGCAGCGGCTCGCCGCCGCGCTGCGGCTGTTCGGCAAGTACGGCTTCGGTGAAGGCATCTCGGGCCACATCTCGGTCCGCGACCCGGAGCACGAGGACCGGTTCTGGGTGAACCCCTTCGGCGTCTCCTTCAATCTGGTGACGGTCGCCGACCTGATCTGCGTGGACTCCGCCGGCAACGTCGTCGAGGGCAAGCACCGGGTCAACCCCAGCGCCTTCGTCATCCACTCGGCCATCCACGAGATGCAGCCCGGCGCCACCGCCGCCGCCCACGGGCACACCGCGCACTCCCGCGCGCTGGGCGCCCTGGGTCTCCTGCTGGAGCCCATCGACCAGGAGTCCGCGGCCTTCTACAACCGCCAGGTCCTCTACGAGGAGTACGAGGGCCCCTCGGTCTCCGCCGAACTCGGCCGCGACATCGCGGCGAAGCTCGGCGACAACCGCGCGATCCTGCTGCGCCACCACGGCCTCATAACCGTCGGCGGATCGCTCGACGAGGCCGTGCACTGGTTCTTCACCTACGACAGCTGCGCCCAGGTGCAGCTGCTCGCCCGGGCGGCGGGCACGCCCAAGAGCTTCACCCATGAGCAGGCCGTGGCCGCGGGGGACGGCTTCGGCAACGAGCAGCTGGGCTGGTTCAGCTTCCAGCTGCTCTGGGACGAGATCGTCCGCGAGCAGCCCGACTTCCTCACAGAGGAGTAGGCCGCTTCGTCGGAGTGGTGACCGTCCCGCGCGACAACACCCCGCGAGAAACACCCAAGTAGAAGAGGCACACCATGAACATCCTGCTTTTCGGAGCGAGCGGACACATCGGCAGCGCCATCGCCGGTGAGCTGCTCTCCCGTGGGCACTCCGTCACCGGCGTCACCCGCACCGGAGAGATCGCGGGCAACGCCAACGAGGGACTGAACGTCGTCGCCGGTGACGCCACCAGCGCCGACACCGTGGCCGAACTGTCCGCGCGGGGCTACGACGCGGTGGCCTCGGCCGTCGGCCCCAAGCTCGGAGTCGACGACGACCACAAGATCATCGTCGGTGCGGCCAACGCGCTCATCGAGGGCCTCACCCGCAGCGGCGTACGCCGCGTCGTGGTCCTCGGCGGCGCCGGCAGCCTCGAGGTGGCCCCGGGCGTCAAGGTCATCGACAACCCGAACTTCCCGGCCGTCTGGAAGCAGAACGCGCTGGCCCAGAGCGAGGCGCTGGGTCTCTACCGCCAGGCCGACGGCCTCGACTGGACGTTCATCTCGCCGGCCGCCCAGATCGAACCCGGCGAGCGCACCGGAACCTACCGCGTCGGCGGTGACCAGCTCCTGGTGGACGCCGAAGGACAGAGCCGCATCAGCATCGCGGACTACGCGGTCGCCTTCGCGGACGTACTGGAGCGCGGCGACGCGATCCAGTCCCGCATCACCGTCGCCTACTGATCCGCGTTCCCCGGAGGGGATCCGACCATGACTTCACCCGCCACGCCGAAGGGCGCCGGGCTCGCCCGCTTCGCCATCATCCTCGGTGCGCTCACCGCTCTCGGACCGCTGTCCAACGACGCCTACCTCCCCGGTCTTCCGCAGATCGCCGAAGACCTGTCGACCAGCGCCTCCGCCGCCCAGCTCAGCCTCACGGCCTGCCTGCTGGGCCTCGGCATCGGCCAGCTCATCGCCGGCCCGGTCAGTGACGCGCTCGGCCGCCGCCGTCCGCTCATCGCCGGTCTCGCGCTGTTCGCGGTCACCGCGCTGCTCTGCGCCTTCGCCCCGAACATCTGGACCCTCGTCGGGCTGCGCGCGCTGCAGGGCCTCGGCGGTGCCACCGGCATCGTCATCGCCTCCGCCGTCGTGCGCGACCGGCACACCGGGCCCGCCGCGGCCCGGTTCTTCGCCATGCTGATGCTCATCACCGGCATCGCGCCGATCCTGGCCCCCGTCCTCGGCGGCCAGCTGATGCTGCTCACGTCCTGGAAGGGCATCTTCATCGCCCTCGCCATCATCGGCGCCGTCATGCTCTTCGGCGTCGCGGGCGCCCTGCCGGAGACGCACCCCGCCGAACGGCGCGTCAGCGGCGGCCTCAAGGCCACCGGGCCGATCTTCCGCCGGCTGCTCACCGACCGGGTGTTCGTCGGCTACAACCTGGCCTGCGGGTTCGCCTTCGCCGCGATGTTCGCCTACATCTCGGGCTCGACCTTCGTGCTCCAGTCCATCCACGGGATGTCCCCGCAGGGCTTCAGCGCCGTCTTCGCGGTCAACGCCCTCGGCCTGGTCATCGCCGCGCAGGTCAGCGGCCGCATCGTGCACAAGACCGGCCCGCGCGCCCTGCTCGCGACCGGTCTGACCGCCTCCGCGGTCGGCGGCCTCGCGCTGCTCGCCGTGGTCATCACCGAGGCCGGTCTGGCCCCGATGCTCGTCGCGCTCTTCGTGGTCGTCTCCAGCGTCGGCCTCGTCCTGCCGAACTCCTTCGCCCTGGCCCTGCAGGACCACGGTGACGTGGCCGGCTCGGCCGCCGCACTGCTGGGCCTGTCCCAGCACCTGATCGGTGCGGCCGTCGTCCCGCTCGTCGGCCTCGCCGGCGAGGACAGCGCCGTCCCGATGGGCATCGTCATCGCCGTCCTCGGCGTCGGCGGGCTCGTCTTCTTCAGCCTCACCAAGGGTCACCAGGCCGCCGGCCCGGAGACCGAGGCCCAGGCGCCCGCGGCCGAGTCCGCGCTCGCCGAGGTGCGCGAGCCGGTCTAAGCCCCCGGCGAGACAGGCTCGAGCAAACGGATTGCCTGCCGGGGGACCGTACGGCTTCATCGCCGCGCGGTCCCCCGGCACCCCGGGCCACCACCCGGGCGGCGACAGGCCCACCCTCCTCCCTTTCCACCGAAACCGATCGAGGCACAGCCACCATGACCCTCGCCACTCACGCCACGGCCGTCGACTCCTGGCGGCTGCTGCCCGCCGCCCAGCAGCCGGCCTACCCCGACCCCGTCGCCCTGCGCTCCGCGCTCGACGACCTCGCCTCCTACCCGCCCCTGGTCTTCGCCGGGGAGTGCGACCGCCTGCGCGAGCGGATCGCCGACGTCGCCCGGGGAGAGGCCTTCATCCTCCAGGGCGGCGACTGCGCCGAGACCTTCGACGCGGTCAGCTCCGACCAGGTCCGCGACAAGGTCCGCACCCTGCTCCAGATGGCCGCCGTCCTCACCTACGCGAGCTCCGTGCCCGTGGTGAAGATCGGCCGGATCGCCGGGCAGTACTCCAAGCCCCGCTCCAAGCCCACCGAGATCCGCGACGGCGTCGAACTGCCCGTCTACCGGGGCGACTCGGTCAACGGCCTCGCCTTCACCGCCGAGTCCCGCACCCCGGACCCCGAGCGGCTCAAGCGGATGTACCACTCCTCCGCCGCCACCTTGAACCTCGTACGGGCCTTCACCACCGGCGGCTACGCCGACCTGCGCCAGGTCCACGAGTGGAACCGCGACTTCGTCGCCGCCTCCCCGGTCGGAGAGCGCTACGAGCGCCTCGCCGGCGACATCGACGACGCGCTGACCTTCCTCTCCGCCTGCGGAGCCGACCCGGCCGCCGTCCACTCCTCCGAGATCTTCGCCAGCCACGAGGCGCTGCTCCTGGACTACGAGGCCGCCCTGACCCGTACCGACGCCCGCACCGGCGAGCTGTACGACGTCTCCGGCCACATGATCTGGATCGGCGAGCGCACCCGCCAGCTGGACGGCGCCCACGTGGAGTTCGCCTCCAAGGTCCGCAACCCCATCGGCGTCAAGCTCGGGCCCACCACCTCCGCCGACGAGGCCCTGCGCCTCATCGACAAGCTCGACCCCCACCGCGAGCCCGGCCGCCTCACCTTCATCACGCGCATGGGCGCCCGCAACATCCGCGAGATCCTGCCCGAGCTCGTCGCCAAGGTCACCGCCGAGGGCGCCCGCCCCGCGTGGATCAGCGACCCGATGCACGGCAACACCTTCGAGGCGCCCAGCGGCCACAAGACCCGTCACTTCGACGACGTGCTCGACGAGGTCACCGGCTTCTTCGAGGTCCACCGCGCGCTCGGCACCCACCCCGGCGGCATCCACATCGAGCTGACCGGCGACGACGTCACCGAGTGCGTCGGCGGCGGCGCCGAGGTCCGCCTCACCGACCTCGGGCAGCGCTACGAGTCCTCGTGCGACCCCCGCCTGAACCGCAAGCAGTCCCTCGACCTGGCCTTCCAGGTCGCCGAGCTGTACCGGGACCGGGACGCGTCGGGCGCGGTACGCCGCGAAGCCGTACCCGCCGCCGCCTGATCCCGCGCGACCGATCGACGTACCGTCCTGAGCCAAGGGAGAAGACCATGTCCGTGCGTGCCCTGCGCGGTGCCATCCAGCTGGAAGTCGACGAGCGGGTCCACCTGCTGGACGGGGTCCGGACGCTGTTCCAGGAGATGCTCGCGGCCAACGGGCTCGACCAGGACGACCTGGTCAGCGTGCTCTTCACGGCGACCCCGGACCTGGTCAGCGAGTTCCCGGCGGTGGCCGCCCGCGAACTGGGCGTGACCGACGTGCCGCTGATGTGTGCGCAGGAACTGGACATCGCCGGGTCCCTGCCCCGCGTGGTCCGGGTCCTCGCGTACGCCGAGACGGAACTGTCCAAGCGCGAGATCAAGCACATCTACCTGGGCGGCGCGGCAGCCCTGCGCAGAGACCTCGCCGTGGCCGGGGAGCCGAGATGATCCGCTCCGCCGCGGTGGTGGGGACGGGACTCATCGGGACCTCCGTCGCCCTGGCCCTCTCCCGGCGCGGGGTCGCCGTCCACCTCATCGACGAGAACGAGTCGGCCGCCCGCACCGCCGCCTCGCTCGGCGCCGGCACCCTCGGCGCCCCGAAGAACACCGTCGACCTGGCCGTCCTGGCCGTACCGCCGGCCCACGTCGGCACCGTGCTCGCCGCCCAGCAGAAGCTGGGCCTCGCCCGCTCGTACACCGACGTCGCCAGCGTCAAGACCGAGCCCGAGATCGGGGTGCTCGCCGCCGGCGCCGACCCCGTCACCTTCATCGGGGGACACCCCATGGCCGGCCGGGAACGCTCCGGCCCGCTCGCCGCCTGCGCCACCCTCTTCGAGGGCCGCTCCTGGGTCCTGACGCCCACGCCCGAGACCGGCCGCGAAGCGCTCAACATGGCGCTCATGATGGTCTCCCTGTGCGGGGCCGTGCCCGTCGTCATGGACAGCGACGTCCACGACCGGGCCGTCGCCCGCGTCTCGCACACCCCGCACGTCGTCGCCTCGCTGATGGCCGCCCGCCTCCAGCACCTCCCCGAGGACGCCTGCCGCCTCGCCGGCCAGGGGCTGCGCGACGTGACCCGGATCGCCGGGGGAGACCCCCGGCTGTGGAGCGACATCCTGGAGTCCAACGCCACCGCGGTCGCCGACGTGCTGACCGAACTCGCCGAGGACCTCCAGGTCACCGTGGCCGCCCTGCGGGGCCTCGCCACCGACAACGCCGACGAACGCGCCCAGGGCACCACGCTCCTGGCCGACCTGCTCGGCCGCGGCATCAGCGGCCGCGACCGCATCCCCGGGAAGCACGGCCACCCGGTACCCGCCTGCGCCCCCGTCCGCGTACTGATCGGGGACCAGCCCGGCGAACTCGCCCGGCTCCTCGCGAACGCCGCCGAACTCGGCGTCAACATCGAGGACATGACCATCGACCACTCGCCCGGCGACGAGAGCGGCCTGGTCGAGCTGATGGTCGCCCGCGGCACCGCCCTGGAGATGGCCCGGGGCCTGATGGGCGCCGGCTGGCGGGTCCAGCGGATGGGCCCGATCGAGGCCCCTCCGGTCGCCGTCGGGGTCTGAGCCCGGGCGCCGTCCACCGCACCGCAGACCATGCCGGCGCAGCGCTGCGCCGCAGACCACGCCGGCGCAGCGCGCGCCGCACGACAGAGGATCACCCTTGAGTACTTTGCGATGGCTCACCGCGGGCGAATCGCACGGCCCCGCACTCACCGCCGTCCTCGAAGGCCTGCCCGCCGGAGTGGAGATCTCCACCAAGGCGGTCGCCGACTCCCTGGCCCGCCGCCGCCTCGGCCACGGCCGGGGCGCCCGGATGGCCTTCGAGCGGGACGAGGTGACCTTCCTCGGCGGCGTCCGCCACGGCCTCACCCAGGGCGGCCCGGTCTCGGTCCAGGTCGGCAACACCGAATGGCCCAAGTGGCGGACGGTGATGGCCGCCGACGGAGTCGACGAGGAGCTCCTGGCCGGCCAGGCGCGCAACGCCCCCCTCTCGCGCCCCCGGCCCGGCCACGCCGACCTCGCCGGCATGCAGAAGTACGGGTTCGACGACGCCCGGCCGGTCCTGGAGCGGGCCAGCGCCCGCGAGACCGCCGCCCGCGTCGCCCTCGGCGAGGTCGCCCGCGCCTTCCTGGAGCAGGCGTACGGGATCACCATCGTCAGCCACGTCGTCTCCCTCGGGGCGGCCACCGCCCCCGAGGGCGTGGTGCCCGGGCCCGAGGACACCGAACGCGTCGACGCGGACCCCGTGCGCTGTCTCGACCCCGAGGCCTCCGCCGCGATGGTCGCCGAGGTCGACCGGGCCCACCAGGACGGCGACACCCTCGGCGGGGTCGTCGAGGTCCTCGCCTACGGACTGCCGCCCGGCCTGGGCAGCTACGTCCACGGAGACCGGCGCATCGACTCCCGGCTGGCCGCCGCCCTCATGGGCATCCAGGCCATCAAGGGCGTCGAGTTCGGCGACGGCTTCGGCCTCGCCCGCGTCCCCGGCTCCCTCGCCCACGACGAGATCGAGCGCGGCGAGGACGGCATCCGCCGCCGCACCGCCCGCTCCGGCGGAGTCGAGGGCGGCATGACCACCGGCGAACCGCTGCGGGTGCGCGCCGCCATGAAGCCGATCGCCACCGTGCCCCGCGCCCTGGCCACCATCGACGTGGCCACCGGCGAGCCCGCCGCCGCCCACCACCAGCGCTCCGACGTCTGCGCCGTACCCGCCGCGGCCGTCGTCGCCGAGGCCATGACCGCGCTGGTGCTCGCCCACGCCGCACTGGAGAAGTTCGGCGGGGACTCCGTCGCCGAGACCTCCCGCAACCACCGCGGCTACCTCGAGAACCTGGCCGTCCGGTGAGCGCCCCGACCCTGGCCGGGAACACCCCGGTCCTGACGGGGAACACGCCGGAACCGGCGGAGAGCACCCGCATCCGGATCGGCGGCGAGCGCCCGTACGAGGCCGTCGTGGGCCGCGGCCTGACCGGCGAGACCGGCCGGATCCTGGGCGCCGGACCGCTGCGCGTGGCCGTCGTCCACCCGCGCACCCTGCTGCCCACGGCCCGCAGGATCGCCCGGGAGCTCACCGACGAGGGCCGCATCGTGGTCTCCCTCGAAGTGCCCGAGGGCGAGGCCGCCAAGGACATGACCGTCGTGACGGGCCTGTGGCGGGCGCTCGCGGACGCCGGGTTCACCCGCTCCGACGCCGTCGTCGCCGTCGGCGGCGGGGCCACCACCGACCTCGCCGGATTCGCCGCCGCCGGCTGGCTGCGCGGCGTCCGGCTGGTGCTCGTGCCGACCACCCTGCTCGGCATGGTCGACGCCGCCATCGGCGGGAAGACCGCCGTCAACCTGCCCCAGGGCAAGAACCTCGTCGGGGCCTTCCACCCGCCCGCCGGGGTCCTGTGCGATCTGGACCTCCTCGACACCCTGCCGCCCGCCGACTACGTCAGCGGTCTCGCCGAGGTCGTCAAGGCCGGCTTCATCGCCGACCCGGAGATCCTGCGCCTGGTCGAGGAGGACCCGGCCGGCACCGTCCACACCCGCGAGCTCGTGGAACGCGCCGTCCGCGTCAAGGCGGAGGTGGTCACCGAGGACTTCAGGGAGGACGGCCGCCGCGAACACCTCAACTACGGGCACACCCTCGGCCACGCCATCGAGCGGGTCTCCGGCTACCGCGTCCGGCACGGCCACGCGGTGGCCGCCGGCATGGTCTTCGCCGCCGAACTCGCCCGCCTCGACGGCCGGCTGTCCGCCGCCGACGCCGAACGCCACCGCACCCTCCTGGCCGCCGCCGGACTGCCCACCGGCCACACCGGGGCCTGGGCACCGCTGCGCGACGCGATGGGCATCGACAAGAAGACCCGGGGCAACCGGCTGCGGTTCGTCGTCCTCGACGCCATCGCCCGCCCCGCCCTGCTGAGCGCACCCGACGAGGGCCTGCTGCGGGCCGCCTACGAACGGCTCGCCCGGTGAGGCGGGCCCCGGTCCGCTACGCCCGCGCCCGCGCGCTGCGCTCAGCCCGGATCGCCGGACGGGTTCGCGCCGCAGTCCTCGTACCAGCCGCAGTGCCCGTCCCCGAACTGCCCGAATCCGTCGAACAGGAAGGCCCGTCATGACCGTCGCCACCGCCCCGCAGGGGTCCGCCCTGCTCTGGGAGGACGCCGACCGCCGGGCCGTCGAGGTCGCCCGCGCCCTGACCGTCGACGCCGTGGAAGCGGCCGGTCACGGCCACCCCGGCACCGCCATGAGCCTCGCGCCGGCCGCGTACCTGCTCTTCCAGCAGCTGCTGCGCCACGACCCCCAGGACCCGCGCTGGGCCGGCCGCGACCGCTTCGTGCTCTCCTGCGGCCACGCCAGCCTGACCCTCTACACGCAGCTCTACCTGTCGGGCTACGGGCTCGGTCTCGACGACCTCAAGGGCCTGCGCACCGAGGGCAGTCTGACCCCCGCCCACCCCGAGTACGGGCACACCCCCGGCGTCGAGACCACCACCGGCCCCCTCGGCCAGGGCCTCGCCAACGCGGTGGGCATGGCGATGGCCGCCCGCCGCGAGCGCGGCCTGTTCGACCCGGAGGCCGCCCCCGGCACCTCCCCCTTCGACCACACCGTCTGGGCCATCGCCTCCGAGGGCGACCTGGAGGAGGGCGTCGCCCACGAGGCCAGCTCGCTCGCCGGCCACCAGCGCCTGGGCAACCTCGTCGTCCTCTACGACGAGAACCGCATCTCCATCGAGGACGACCGGCAGATCGCCCACTCCGAGGACACCCTCGCCCGCTACCGGGCCTACGGCTGGCACGTCCAGGAGGTCGACTGGACCGCGGGCGGTGAGTACAAGGAAGACGTGCGGGCCCTGCACCGGGCGCTCACCACCGCCCGCGAGACCACCGACCGGCCCTCCCTCGTCTCGCTGCGCACGATCATCGGCTGGCCCGCGCCGAAGAAGCGCAACACCGGCGGCATCCACGGATCCGCCCTCGGCGCCGAGGAGGCCGCGGCCGCCAAGGCCGCGATGGGCCTCGACCCCTCCCTCTCCTTCCAGGTCCCCGCCGAAGTCCTGGCCCACGCCCGCCGGGTCGCCGACCGCGGCGCCGAGGCGCACCGCCAGTGGGACAAGACCCTCGCCGACTGGCGCGCCCTCAACCCCGAGCGCGCCGAGCTCTTCGACCGCCTCTCCGAGCGCCGGCTGCCCGAGGGCTGGCAGGAGAACCTGCCGGTCTTCCCCGCGGGCGGCCAGATCGCCACCCGCAAGGCCTCCGGCGAGGTGCTGAACGCGCTCGCCGCCGCCCTGCCCGAACTGTGGGGCGGCTCCGCGGACCTCGCCGAGTCCAACCTCACCACCATGAAGGGCGAACCGTCCTTCATCCCCGAGGAACTGGCGACCGAGGCGTACTCCGGCCACCAGTACGGGCGGACCCTGCACTTCGGCATCCGCGAGCACGCCATGGGCGCCGTCCTCAACGGCATCGCCCTGCACGGCGGGACCCGCCCCTACGGCGGCACCTTCCTCGTCTTCTCCGACTACATGCGCCCCGCCGTCCGCCTCGCGGCCATGATGAAGCTGCCCGTCACCTACGTCTGGACCCACGACTCCATCGGGCTCGGCGAGGACGGACCCACCCACCAGCCGATCGAGCACCTCTGGTCGCTGCGCGCCATCCCCGGCCTGGACGTGGTCCGGCCCGCCGACGCCAACGAGACCGTCATCGCCTGGCGCACCATCCTGGAGAACGGCGACCGCCCGGCCGGCCTGTGCCTGTCCCGGCAGAACCTGCCCGTCCTGGAACGCACCGAGGAGAGCGGGCTGTCCCCCGCCGAGGGAGCCGCGCGCGGCGGCTACGTCCTGGCCGAGGCCGACGGCGGCCGCCCCGAGGCCATCCTCATCGCCACCGGCAGCGAGGTGCCGATCGCGCTCGACGCCCGCCGCATCCTTCAGGCGGAGGGCCTCGCCACCCGCGTGGTCTCCATGCCCTGCCTGGAGTGGTTCCAGGCCCAGGAGGAGGCGTACCGCGAGCAGGTGCTGCCGTCGGACGTCGACGCCCGGGTCTCCGTCGAGGCCGGCTCCAGCCTCGGCTGGTACGCCCTGGTCGGTGCGGCCGGCACCTCGCTGGGCATCGACTCCTTCGGCGCCTCCGCCCCCTACCAGTCCCTGTACGAGCTGCACGGCCTGACGGCGCCCAAGGTCGCCGCCGCCGCCCGTGCCAGCCTCGAGCGCGCCAACCGCCGCAAGTCCACGGCCCGATGACCGCCACCGTGCTCGAAGCCCGCATCCCGGGCTCCAAGAGCATCACCAACCGGGCGCTTCTGCTCGCCGCCGCCGCCCGGGGGAGCAGCCGCCTGGGCGCGCCGCTGGTCAGCGACGACACCCTCGCCTTCCGGGCCGCGCTGACGGACCTGGGCACCGGCGTACGCGATGTCGGTGACGCGGGGTACGGATACGGCGACGGCTCCGGTTACGGCGACGGCTCGGGCGAGGTCTGGCAGGTCACCGGGCACGGCCGGGGCCCGGCCGGCCCCGGCCGGGTGTGGTGCGCCGACGCCGGCACCGCCGCCCGCTTCCTGCCGCCCTTCGCGGCCACCGGGTACGGGGACATCTCCTTCGACGGCTCCGAGCAGCTGCGGGCCCGCCCGCTGGGGCCGCTGCTGGAGGCGCTCACCGGCCTCGGGGCGAAGGTGAGCGGCAGCGGCCTGCCCTTCACCCTCACCTCCAACGGGCTGCCGGGCGGCCGGATCGAGCTGGACTCCGGGCTCAGCAGCCAGTACCTCTCCGGTCTGCTGATGGCCGCCCCGCTGATGGGCGGGCCGCTCACGGTGGACGTACCGCGCCTGGTCAGCCGCCCGTACGTGGACATGACCCTGGCCCTGATGCGGCACTTCGGGGCGCGCGTGGAGGAGACGGACGGGGCGATCACCGTCCACCCCGGCGGGTACGCGCCCGCCGACCTGGAGATCGAACCCGACGCCTCGACCGCCTCGTACTTCTTCGCGGCGGCGGCCGTCACCGGCCGCACCGTACGCGTCCAGGGCCTGGGCACCGGCAGCCTGCAGGGCGACACGGCGTTCGTGGACGTACTGCGCCTCGCGGGGGCGCAGGTGACGAGGACCGCGGAGTGGACGGAGGTCACGGGCACGTCCGCGGGAGCGCTGCGCGGCGGCTTCACCGCCGACATGGGCGATATCTCGGACACCTTCATGACGATGGCCGCGATCGCCCCGCTCGCCGACGCCCCCGTCACCATCACCGGCATCGCGCACGCCCGGCTGAAGGAGTCCGACCGCATCGCGGCCGTCGCGGGCAACCTGCGCGCCCTCGGCATCCGCGTGGAGGAGGGTCCGGACCGCATCACCGTCCATCCGGGCACTCCCGTCCCGGCGACCGTCGACTGCCACCGCGACCACCGCATCGCGATGTCCTTCTCGGTCCTCGGCCTGCGCGCCGCCGGCATCACCCTCGACGACCCGTCGTGCGTGGCCAAGACCTTCCCCGGCTTCCACGGGGAACTGAGGCGCCTGTTCGGCTGACCCCCTCGGTCGATCCGGCACGCGAGCCCGCCACATCCAGTGGCGGGCTTTCGCGTTGTCCGGGCGCGCCCGGTGGAGCGTTCACTCTCATTCATTGCAACGAGCCGAGTGGTTGGTGTTGCATTTAACTTCAGACCTTCGCAACGATATTGATGCTCTGACCTGGGATGATGATGTTTCTGCGCAACGAACTTCTTGCCTGGACTTGGAAAGCAACGTAGCTTTTCGTTCATCAGAAACGACAACGAGTCGCAGGAGAACATCATGCAGAAGTTCGACACCGCCGCCCCGATCGCCG
>NZ_JBSGXB010000009.1:0-63932 GCF_053609185.1 Streptomyces sp. NPDC054956
GCGGGGGGGGGGGGCCGGGGGGGGGGGGGGGGGTGGGGCGGTTGCCCCGGGGGGGGGGGGGGGGGGGGGGGCGGGGTGGGCCGCTGCGCGGGGCTCTCCCCGCCCCGCCCCTTCGCCGTTTCCCGGGGCTGCGCCCCGGACCCCCTGGGGCTCCGCCCCGGGCCCCGCGCCTCGAACGCCGACGGGGCTGGATTGGCTGGGGCGTGCCCGTGCCCTCAGGACTCCGTGAACGCCTTCAGGAGGCGGTCCGCCGCTGAGGTGGGGGTTACCGTGCCCGCGCGGACCGCTGATTCCAGGGTGGGGGCCAGGTCGCGTACCGCCGGGTTCGAGCGGAGGCGTTCCAGGAGTTCGTCCCGGACCATCGACCAGGTCCATTCCACCTGTTGGGACGCGCGCTTCGCCGTCAGGCGACCGTCGACGTCCAACAGCTTGCGGTGTTGTTCCAGGCGGTTCCAGACCTCGTCCAGGCCCTTCGACTCCCGGGCGCTGCACGTCAGGACCGGCGGGGTCCATGCCGCGTCGGCCGGGTGCATCAGGCGCAGGGCTCCCGACAGTTCGCGTGCCGCCGACTTCGCGTCGCGCTCGTGCGGGCCGTCCGCCTTGTTGACCGCCAGGACGTCGGCCAGTTCCAGGACGCCCTTCTTGATGCCCTGGAGCTGGTCGCCCGTGCGGGCCAGGGAGAGGAGCAGGAAGGAGTCGACCATTCCGGCGACTGTCGTCTCCGACTGGCCCACGCCCACCGTTTCGACCAGGACCACGTCGTAGCCCGCCGCCTCCATCACGATCATCGACTCGCGGGTGGCCTTCGCGACCCCGCCCAGTGTTCCGGCTGAGGGGGAGGGGCGGACGAAGGCCGCCGGGTCGACGGCGAGGCGTTCCATCCGGGTCTTGTCGCCCAGGATGGAACCGCCCGTGCGGGTCGAGGAGGGGTCCACCGCGAGGACCGCCACGCGGTGGCCCAGCCCCGTCAGCATCGTGCCGAACGCGTCGATGAAGGTCGATTTGCCGACCCCGGGCACACCGCTGATGCCGATCCGGCGCGCCCGCCCCGAGTGGGGCAGGAGTTCCGTCAACAGCTGCTGCGCCAGCGCCCGGTGAGCGGGCAGGGTGGACTCGACGAGGGTGATCGCGCGCGCGATGAACGCGCGCTTCCCGTCGAGTACGCCCTTCGTGTAAACGGAAACGTCGATCTTCGGCACCCGCGTCAGCCGCCTACAGCTCGTGGCCGAGGTCCGCGGCCAGCCGCGTCACCAGGTCGTAGGCGGCGTCCGGGATCACCGTGCCGGGCGGGAACACCGCCGTCGCCCCCATGTCCAGGAGGGTGGGGACGTCCGCCGGGGGGATCACGCCGCCCACCACGATCATGATGTCCTCGCGGCCCTCCTCCGCCAGCTGCTCGCGCAGTGCCGGTACGAGGGTCAGGTGGCCGGCGGCCAGCGAGGAGACGCCCACCACGTGGACGTCCGCCTCGACGGCCTGGCGGGCCACTTCCGCCGGGGTCTGGAACAGCGGGCCGACGTCCACGTCGAAGCCCAGGTCGGCGAAGGCGGTCGCGATCACCTTCTGGCCGCGGTCGTGGCCGTCCTGACCCATCTTGCAGACCAGGATGCGCGGGCGGCGGCCCTCCGCCTCCTCGAACCGGTCGATGAGCGCGCGGGTGCGCTCCAGGGACGGGGACTCGCCTGCCTCGGTTCGGTACACACCCGAGATCGTACGGATCTGGCTCGCGTGCCGCCCGTACACCTTCTCGAGGGCGTCCGAGATCTCACCGACCGTCGCCTTCGCGCGCGCCGCGTCCACCGCGAGCGCGAGGAGGTTGCCGTCGCCGCGCTCGGCCGCGTTCGTCAGCGCCCGCAGGGTGTCCTGGGTGACCGCCTCGTCGCGCTCCTCGCGCAGCCGCCGCAGTTTGGCGATCTGCTGGGAGCGCACCGAGGAGTTGTCGACCTTCAGGACGTCGATCTGCTCGTCCGTGGCCACCCGGTACTTGTTGACGCCGATCACCGGCTGGCGGCCCGAGTCGATGCGCGCCTGCGTACGGGCCGCGGCCTCCTCGACGCGCAGCTTCGGGATGCCCGCGTCGATGGCCTGCGCCATGCCGCCGGCCGCCTCGACCTCCTGGATGTGCTGCCAGGCGCGCCGGGCGAGGTCGTAGGTGAGCTTCTCGACGTACGCGCTGCCGCCCCACGGGTCGATGGACCGGCAGGTGCCCGACTCCTGCTGGAGCAGGAGCTGGGTGTTGCGGGCGATGCGGGCCGAGAAGTCGGTGGGCAGTGCGAGGGCCTCGTCGAGGGCGTTGGTGTGCAGCGACTGGGTGTGGCCCTGGGTCGCCGCCATCGCCTCGATGCAGGTGCGGGTGACGTTGTTGAAGACGTCCTGCGCCGTCAGCGACCAGCCCGAGGTCTGCGAATGGGTGCGCAGGGACAGGGACTTGGCGTTCTGCGGGTCGAACTGCTTGACCAGGCGCGCCCAGAGGAGGCGGGCCGCGCGGAGCTTGGCCACCTCCATGAAGAAGTTCATGCCGATCGCCCAGAAGAAGGACAGGCGCGGCGCGAACGCGTCCACGTTCAGGCCGACGGCCTGGCCGGCGCGCAGGTACTCCACGCCGTCCGCG
Source organism: Streptomyces sp. NPDC054956 (assembly GCF_053609185.1). Classification (NCBI taxonomy): domain Bacteria; kingdom Bacillati; phylum Actinomycetota; class Actinomycetes; order Kitasatosporales; family Streptomycetaceae; genus Streptomyces; species Streptomyces sp. NPDC054956. Next base: position 2,612 of record NZ_JBSGXB010000009.1, read on the forward strand.
AGCGTGTACGCCAACTCCAGGTCGGCCGTGGCCCCGGCCTCCTGGATGTGGTAGCCGGAGATGGAGATCGAGTTGTACCGGGGCATCTTCTGCGAGGTGAAGGAGAAGATGTCCGAGATGATCCGCATCGAGGGCTTCGGCGGATAGATGTAGGTGTTGCGGACCATGAACTCTTTGAGGATGTCGTTCTGGATGGTCCCGGCGAGCTTGTCGGGGGAGACGCCCTGCTCCTCCGCCGCCACGATGTAGAGGGCGAGGACCGGCAGCACCGCGCCGTTCATCGTCATCGACACCGACATCTTGTCCAGCGGGATCCCGTCGAACAGCTGGCGCATGTCGTAGATCGAGTCGATCGCCACGCCCGCCATGCCGACGTCGCCCGTCACGCGCGGGTGGTCGCTGTCGTAGCCGCGGTGCGTCGGCAGGTCGAAGGCCACCGACAGGCCCTTCTGGCCGGACGCGAGGTTGCGCCGGTAGAAGGCGTTGGACTCCTCGGCCGTGGAGAAGCCGGCGTACTGCCGGATCGTCCAGGGCTGGTTGACGTACATCGTCGGGTACGGGCCGCGCAGGTACGGGGCCACGCCCGGGTAGGTCCGCAGGAAGTCCAGGCCCTCCAGGTCCCGGCCCGTGTACAGCGGCTGCACGCCGATGCCCTCGGGCGTCTCCCACAGCAGGTCGTCGGCGCCGGAGCCGGTGGACTCCTTGAGCGCCGCGCGCCACTGGTCCTCGGACCCGGAGGCCGGTGCCGCGCCGTTCAGCGCGAGTTCGGAGAAATCGGGGATGCTCACAGCGCGACTCCCATCCGGTCGAGTACGGAGGACAGCACGGCGACCGCGTCACAGCCGGCGAAGACGTACTCGTCCACGGCCGCCGCGGCGGTGCCGGGCTTGCCCGCGAGGAACACGGTGCTCGCGCCCGCCGCGCGCAGGGCCGCGGCCACGGCCTCGGCCTGCTCCTCGTACAGGGCGTCGCTGGAGCAGATCACGGCCATGCCGTCCGCGCCGCTCGCGGTGTACGCCGCCGCTGCCGTCTCCGGGGTCACCGACACCGGGTCGTGCACCGGGGTGATGCCGCCCGCCTGGAACAGGTTGGAGGCGAAGGTGGCGCGGCCGGTGTGCGCGGCCGCCGGGCCGAGCGCCGCCAGGAAGATCGTCGGCCGGGCGCCCGTCGCCGCCAGGTGGGCGTCGCTGCGGGCGCGCAGGGCCTCGTACGCCTCGTCGCGCCGCACGCGCGGCAGTCCGCCGGTGAGCGGGGCCGGCGCGGGTTCGCGTACCACCGGCTTCTCGGAGAGGTGCGGGAACTCACTGACCCCGGTGATGGGTTCGCGGCGCTTGGCCAGCTTCTTGGAGCGCTCCGCCCAGGTGGCGGCGAGGCGGTCGGCGACCAGGCCCGAGCGCAGGGCGGCCGCCTGGCCGCCCGCCTTCTCGACGGTCTGGAAGAACTCCCAGGCGGCGTGCGCGAGTTCGTCCGTGAGCTGCTCGACGTAGTACGAGCCGCCGGCCGGGTCGATCACGCGGGCCAGGTGGGACTCCTCCAGCAGGATGGTGGAGGTGTTGCGGGAGATGCGGCGCGCGAAGGCGTCCGGCAGGCCGAGCTCCTGGTCGAAGGGGAGCACGGTGACCGCGTCCGCGCCGCCCACGCCCGCCGCCATGCAGGCGACGGTGGTGCGCAGCATGTTCACCCACGGGTCGCGGCGGGTCATCATCACCGGCGAGGTGACGGCGTGCTGGCGCTGGGCGCCGGCCGCGGGGGTTCCGCAGGCCTCGGCGATACGGGCCCACAGGCGCCGGGCGGCGCGCAGTTTCGCGATGGTGAGGAACTGGTCGGCGGTCGCCGCGTAGCGGAACTCCAGCTGCCCGAAGGCCGCTTCGGTGGTGAGGCCGGCCTCCGTCAGGGCGCGCAGGTACGCGACTCCGGTGGCCAGGGAGAGCCCCAGCTCCTCGGCGGCGCTGCCGCCCGCCTCGTGGTAGGGCAGGGCGTCGACGGTCAGGGCGCGTACGTGGGGCCAGGCGGCCGTCTCCGCGGCGAGCGCGGCGGCTCCGGCGAGGTCCAGGGCCACGCCCGTACGGGCCTCGTGGCCCAGCGGGTCGGCGCCGAGCGAGGCGTGGGCGGCCTCGGGGGCCACCCCGTTCTCGGTGTACAGCGCGACCAACGCCCGGGCGGCCTCGGCGAATTGGGCTCCGGGGTCGAAGGAGACGGGCGCGAGGTCGAGGTAGACCCCGTCCAGCGCCCGGGCCAGGCCCTCGGCCGGGAGACCGGCGTCGCCGACGGCCAGCCACAGGGAGGTGGTGCCGTTCTCGAGGTCGGCCAGGGCCGCCTCGTTCACCCGTACGGGATCGGTGCCGGCGATCCGCTGGCGGACGTCCCAGCCCGAGGCGGCGTTGCCCTCGGCGCGACCGCCCCGTACGAAGGGGGCGAATCCGGGGAAGCCGGTGTCGGGCGCGGTTTCGGGCGCGGTGTACAGCGGGCGGGTGGTGAGCCCGTCCTCGAGCTTCGTGGACAACGCGTCTTCCGCTGCCTCGCCGGAAACTTCCTTGCCCGACTTGCGCAGGACGCCCTCTACAAGGCGCTGCCACTGCTCATGCGTCGCGTCAGGGAACTCGGCGGCCAAGGAGAGCCCGTCATCAGGCAGGACCGTCATGGCTCGAATGTTAGGGGGGTCCATGTGAACGACCTATAACCACCGGATGTGATCTCGCCCTCTCATGTGAGACCCGATGGGTCACGGAAGAGCGGGGCGAGGAGGACGGTCGCGGAGGCTACCGGCAGTACGGCCGGTCCCGCGTGGGGTGCCACGATCCGCTGTCCGTAGCGGTCCGGGGCGCCGGCCGCGTCGCGGATCTCGTCGAGGTAGCCGTCGTACAGGACGCTGGAGAGCTCGGTGATCACCATGACGGCCGGGTTGAACACGTCGAGGAGCAGGGCGGCGGCCCGGCCGACCGTACGGGCGCGTTCGCGCAGCAGCCGGTCGGCGCGGGGGTCGCCGGTGGCGGCGGCGTCGACGAGGAGGTTGACGGAAGGCTCCGGGACGATGCCCCGTCGGACGGCCTCGGCGCCGAGGACCGTGTCGGAGGCGCTCGCCTGGAGACAACCCGTACGGCCGCACGCGCAGGGGGTCCGCGAACCGGGCACCGGGAGGTGCGCGACGTCGCCGGCGGCGGCGCCGGGGCCCTGGTGCACGGTGCCCTCGATGCCGAAGGCGGCGTCGACGACATTGCCGATGAAGAGGTGGAGGAGGCTGGAGCGGGCCTCGGGGCGGCCGAAGAGGATCTCGGCGTGGGCGATGGCGCGGGCGTGGTTGTCGACGGAGACGGGCAGACCGAGCCGGTCCTGGAGCCCGGCGGCCAGGGGGAGGCCGTGCCAGCCGAGGGCATCGTGCCGGACCATGGTGCCCTCGGCGGGCCGTACCCAGCCGCCCAGGGCCGCGCCGAGGCCGAGGACGGGCCGGTCGCTCCCGAACTCGTCGAGGAAACGGCCGAGTTCGGCGGCGATGGCGGCGGGGAGGGCGGCGGGCGAGTGCCCGGCGTGCGGGAAGGCCCGGCGCGCGAGGACGCGGCCGCGGAGGTCGACGAGGCCGAAGGTGGAGGAGGGCACGCCGATGTGCAGGGCGGCGGCGAGGGGGCCGGTGGTGGGGCCGGTGTTCAGGTCTACGGGGATGCGGGGGCGGCCGGGGCCGCCGGGGGTTCCGGATCCTCCCGGATCTCTGGGGCCGCCGGAGCCGCCAGGACCTCCGAGGCCTCCCGGGCCTCCGGGGCCTCCCGGGCCTCCCGGGCCTCTCGGGCCTGCGGGACCGCCGGGGCGGATGGGGTCTCCGGTGATCTCAGGGCTTCCGGGGCTTCCGGGGCTGGCGGGGGTCGAGGTGCCGCTGGGTTCCGGGAGTTCGCGGAGCTCTCGGAGGAGGCCGGCGCGCAGCAGGGCGGTGGTCTGCCGTGACACGGCGGCGGGGCTGAGGCCGCAGAGCTTCGGGATGTCGCTCCGGGCGATGGGGCCGTGCGCCAGGACGGCGCGCAGCACGGCGGCGGCGTTGGCGGCGGCCCGGCTGTCACCGGGGGTGGGGGACACGGGTGCGCTCCTCGGGGGGTGGGGTGGCTCCCGATCATGCCGTGTCGCGCGGTGCCACTGCGCGGGACTTGCTCCCCTACCCGCCCTTCGCCCGTTCCCCGGAGCTCCGCCCCGGCCCCGTTGCCGAGGGGGGCTTGCGCAGTGGTCGTGTGCAGCGGGGGGCCGGGAGGGGGAGCCTCGTGCGGGGGCCGGGGCGGGGAATGTGGGCCGGCGTCGCGAGGGCGTGGCGGGTGCGTTGCGGGGGCGTGAAATCCGGCCACGGGTTTCGGCCTGGGGGGAGGTGGCCCGGATCGGGGAAAGCGCAGGTCGTGGGGGGTGTGTGGTGGGTCGGCGGAGCGGGTCGGTGCCGGGTGGGACGGGGTTGACCCGTTGTGGGGGCGCTGGCAGGCTCCGGGACATGTCCGCGAACGAGCTCCTCGCCCCGCGGCTCCGCACCCCCGGCTCCTGTACCGCGCCGGGCGAGTGTCAGGGCCGCTGTCCGGCCCGCCGCCACGCCTGAGAGGCGTCGCCTCGGCCCCCGTGCACCGTTCCGCCCGCCCCGCTCCGGCCTTCCGCCGACCCCCGTCGTTCAGTCCCGTAGTCCGGTAGTCCGGTAGTCCGGTTGCCCCGGGGTTTCGGGGTTTCGGTGATCCCGTCCGGGCCCGTCCCGTCGCGGTGACTCGTGCGGGGGGCCCGGGTGTCGTGAGGGTGCCCGCGCCGGGTTGGCGTGGGGGCTTCGTCGGCCCGCCCGTTCTCCTCCCGTCCCGACCCGGTCCAGCGCGGTCGTCATCGAGCACCGCGCGCCGCCCGCCCCGTCGTACGCACCGCCCTTCACCCCTTCGTATTGCTTCCCCTCCGCCCACCTCTATTTCTTCCTCTGCGGAAATAAACAAGGAGCCATCATGACCACCGCCACCCGCACCGACATCACCGTCACCAAGATCGGCGGCCGCATAGGCGCCGAGATCGGCGGGGTCCGCCTCGGTGGGGAGCTCGGGGACGAGGCCGTCGCCGAGATCAGGGCCGCGCTGCTCGCCCACAAGGTCGTCTTCTTCCGCGGGCAGGACCACCTCGACGAAGCCGGGCACGAGGCCTTCGCCCAGCTCCTCGGCGCGCCCGTCGCGCACCCCACCGTGCCCTCCGCCGACGGGCGGTACGCGCTCGGCATCGACTCCCACCACGGCGCCCGCGCCAACCAGTGGCACACGGACGTCACCTTCGTCCCCGCCTACCCCGCCTTCTCCATCCTGCGCGCCGTCACCATCCCGCCCTACGGGGGCAACACCCTGTGGGCCAACACGGCCACCGCGTACTCCCACCTGCCCGAGCCGCTGCGCGCCCTCGCCGACGGCCTGCGCGCCGTGCACTCCAACGAGTACGACTACGCGGCCCTGAAGCCCGACGCGGTCCCCGAGGCGCTCGCCCAGTACCGCGAGGTGTTCACCTCCACCAAGTTCCTCACCGAGCACCCGGTGGTCCGCGTCCACCCGGAGACCGGTGAGCGCACCCTGCTGCTCGGCAACTTCGTCCAGCGCATCAACGGCTTCACCGGCCGTGACTCGCGCGCCCTCCAGGACCTCTTCCAGTCCCACATCGAGAGCCCCGAGAACACCGTCCGCTGGCAGTGGCAGGCCGGTGACGTCGCGATCTGGGACAACCGCGCCACCCAGCACTACGGCGTCGACGACTCCGACGACCACGAGCGCACCCTGCGCCGCGTGACCGTCGACGGCGACGTCCCGGTCGGGCCGGACGGGGTCCCGTCCCGGCTGATCAGCCCGGAGTCCGTGCCCGACCCGGCCTTCGGCATCGCCTCCGGAGCCTCCACCGACGGAGCCTCCACCGACGGAGCTTCCGCAGTCTCCGCAGCCGGAGCCTCCGACTCCGCCGCCTGACCCGACCGCCCCGACCGCCCGCCCCGCACCGTCAGCCAAGGAGCGCTCCGTGCCCAAGCTGCTCGCCCTCACCGGCAGTCCCTCCGTCCACTCCCGCACCGCCGTCGTCGCCGACCACGTGCTCCGCCGCCTGAACCACGCCGGGTTCGAGACCGCTCACCTCTCCCTGCGCGATCTCCCCGCCGCCGATCTGCTCTCCGCCCGCCGCGGCGAGCCGGAGGTCCGGCGGGCCCTGGAAGCCGTCGCCGAAGCCGACGGGGTCGTCATCGCGACCCCGGTCTACAAGGCCTCGTACACCGGACTGCTCAAGGCCTTCCTCGACCTGCTCCCGCAGGACGGGCTGGCCGGCAAGACCGTGCTCCCGCTCGCCACCGGCGGCAGCCTCGCCCACGTCCTGACCATCGACTACGCCCTGCGCCCGGTCCTCGCCGCCCTCGGCGCCCGGCACGTCACCGCCGGCCGCTTCGTCCTGGACTCCTCCGTCGAGCGCGGGGACGGCCCCGACCGGCTGCGGGCCGAGGCGGAGCTGGACCTCTACCAGGCCGTCGACGAGTTCGCGGAGGCCCTGCGCGCGGCCGAGGCCGCCGCGCTCGCCACCGCGCACTGATCTCCGTACCCCCCCTTGCCGCTTGCCCCTTGCCCCTCATTGGCCCCCGTAACGAACGAGTTCGTGCGGAGCCGCCCGTTCCGCCCGTTCCACCCGCCCGCCCCGTGAGACCCGCCCGACCGGATCGACAAGGAATCGTCATGCCCGCAGCCTTCACCACGACCCGCACCTCCCGACGCCAGTTCCTCACCCTGCTCGGCATCTCGGCGGCCGCGGTGAGCTGCGGGACGGCGACCGCCACCGGCGCCCGCAGCGAGCAGGTCACCTCGCTCAAGTACCAGGGCGCGGTCGGCTCGGTCACGCTCCCCGAGCTGGCCGCCGACCTCGGCTACCTGGGGGACGTCACCCTGGACTGGGTCGGCAACACCATCAGCGGCCCCCAGGACATCCAGTCCGCCGCCACCGGCCAGACCCACTTCGGCAGCGCCTTCAACGGGGCGGTCATCAAACTCGCCGCCAGCAAGGCCCCGATCAAGGCCGTCATCTCCTCCTACGGTGTCGACCAGTACTCGTACGGCGGCTACTACGTCCTGGAGGACAGCCCGATCCGGTCCGCCCGCGACCTGCTCGGCAAGAAGGTCGGCATGAACACCCTGGGTGCCCACTACCAGGCCCTGCTCGACATCTACCTGAGTCGCAACGGCCTCTCGAAGGCCGATGCCGCCAAGGTCGAGCCCATCGTCATTCCGCCCGTGAACACCGAACAGGTGCTGCGCCAGAAGCAGATCGAGGTGGGCGTGCTGACCGGCGTCCTGCGCGACAAGGCGCTGGCCGCCGGCGGCATCCGGCCGCTGTTCAGCGACTTCGACCTGCTCGGCAAGTTCAGCGCCGGCTCGTACGTGATGACCCAGAAGTTCATCAAGGAGAACCCGGACACCGTCCGCACCTTCACCACCGGCGTGGCCAAGGCCATCGAGTGGTCCCGCACGACCCCGCGCGAGGAGGTCATCGCCCGGATGACCGAGATCGTCAAGAAGCGCGGCCGCAACGAGGACACCGCGACCCTCCAGTACTGGCGCTCGTTCGGCGTCGCCGAGACCGGCGGCCGGATCGAGGACAAGGAGTTCCAGCTCTGGCTCGACTGGCTCGCCGAGCGCGGCGAGCTCAAGAAGGACCAGCTGAAGGCCTCGGACCTCTACACCAACGAGTTCAACGGATACGGGAAGGGCTGAGGCGCGGCCATGGCGAAGATCGTGTTCGAGTCAGTGACGAAGACCTTCCCGACGAAGGACAAGAAGAACAAGAGGAACGGCGGGGAGTTCACCGCCCTCGACGGCATCGACCTGGAGATCGCGGCGGGTGAGTTCGTGGTCGTCGTGGGCCCCAGCGGCTGCGGCAAGTCCACCCTCCTGGACCTGCTCGGCGGCCTGACCCGGCCGACCTCCGGCCGCATCCTGCTCGACGGCAAGCCGGTCACCGGGCCCGGGCTGGACCGGGGCATCGTCTTCCAGCAGTACGCGCTGCTGCCGTGGCGCACCGCGCTCGGCAACATCGAGTTCGGCCTGGAGGCCACCGGCGTTCCGCGCCGCCAACGTACGGCGAGGGCGCGGGAGTTCCTCGACCTCGTCGGCCTCACCGGCTTCGAGGACCGGCACCCGCACGAGCTGTCCGGAGGCATGCGGCAGCGGGTCGCCATCGCGCGCTCCCTCGCCTACGACCCCGACGTGCTGCTGATGGACGAGCCGTTCGCCGCGCTCGACGCGCAGACCCGCGAGTCCCTCCAGGACGAGCTGCGCCGCATCTGGCAGAGCACGGGCAAGACGATCGTGTTCATCACGCACGGCATCGAGGAGGCCGTGTACCTCGGGCAGCGGGTGGCCGTCATCACCTCCCGCCCCGGACGGGTCAAGCAGGTCGTCCCCGTGTCCTTCGGCGACCGCTCCGCCGGGGCCACCGGCGAAGACCTGCGCTCCAGCCCGGAGTTCGCCCGCTACCGCCACGAGATCTGGACCCTGCTCCACGACGAGGTGGCCCGAGCCCAGCAACTGGAGAAGGAGGAGGTCGCCGTATGAGCACGACGGTGGAACTGGCGGAAGTGGACCAGGCGGAAGCGGACCGGGCGCCGGTACGGGGCCCCGCGCCCGCGGCGGTACGGGAGCCCGCGCGCGCTCCCGTACGGGTCCCGGCCGCGGCCCTGAGGATCCTGCGGGGGCTGCGGGCGGTGGCGCTGCGCTCGGCGGCGATCCTCGCCCTGCTCGCGCTGTGGGAGACGGCGCCGCGGCTGGGGCTGGTCGACGCGACGTTCCTGCCGCCGGTCAGCGAGGTGGGCAAGTCCTGGTGGGAGCTGCTGGGCAACGGGCAGCTCGCCCAGCACAGCAAGGCCAGTCTGGCCCGCTCCTTCGGCGGATTCGGCATCGCGGTGGCCGTCTCGGTCCCGCTCGGGCTGCTGATCGGCTGGTACCGGCCGGTGGCGGCACTGCTCGGGCCGCTGCTGGAGGTGTTCCGCAACACGGCGGCGCTGGCGCTGCTGCCGGTGTTCGTGCTGCTGCTGGGCATCGGGGAGACCTCGAAGGTCTCGATCGTCGTCTACGCCTGCGTCTGGCCGATCCTGCTGAACACCATCAGCGCGGTGGGCAACGCCGATCCGACGCTCGTGAAGCTGGCGCGCTCGATGGACCTGTCCACGCCGAGGCTCTTCCAGAAGGTGATCCTGCCGGCGTCCGTGCCCGCCATCTTCACGGGCATCCGGCTGGCCGGAGCCGTCTCGATCCTGGTCCTGGTGGCCGCCGAGATGATCGGCGCGAAGGCGGGACTCGGCTATCTGATCAACGCCTCGCAGTTCAACTTCGCGATCCCGCAGATGTACGCGGGCATCGTCACGATCTCCGCGATCGGCCTGGCCTTCAACCAGATCCTGGTCACGATCGAGCGCCGCCTGAGCCTCTGGCGCGTCCCCTCCTGACCCCGGGGCGCCGGCCGCCGGCCCGCACCGCCGGCCCGCACCGCCTGCCCGCCTTCCCGCCACCGCCGGGTGCGCGTCGCGACCCGCTCCTGGACCGACCCGCTCGCGGACCGACCCGCCCGGCCCCATCCGACCCGATTCCCCCGAGGACACGACATGACCGCACCCCGGACCCTCCACCTCAACGCCTTCCTCATGAACGCCGGCCACCACGACGCCGCCTGGCGCCACCCGGCCAGCAGCCCCGAACGGGTCACCGATCTGCGCTACTTCCAGGAACTGGCCAGGACGGCCGAGCGCGGGCGGCTCGACTCGATCTTCTTCGCCGACGGGCTCGCCCTGTGGGGCAAGGCCCGCTACAACGCCCTCGGCGGGTTCGAGCCGCTCACGCTGCTCTCCGCCATCGCGGCCGTCACCGAGCACATCGGGCTCATCGCGACCGTCTCCACCACCTTCAACGAGCCCTACAACCTGGCCCGCAAGTTCGCCTCCCTCGACCACATCAGCGGCGGCCGGGCCGGCTGGAACATCGTGACCTCCGGCACCGTCGACGAGGCCCGCAACTTCAACCGGGAGGAGCACCTGGAGCACGGCCGGCGCTACGACCGCGCCCGGGAGTTCCTCGACGTCGCCACCAAGCTCTGGGACAGCTGGGAGGACGACGCGATCGTCCTCGACAAGGAGCGCGGCATCTACGCCGACACGGACAAGCTCCACCCCGCCGCCCACCGGGGCGAGTACTTCGGCGTGGCCGGCCCGCTCAACGTCCCCCGTTCCCCGCAGGGGCACCCGCTCCTGGTCCAGGCCGGATCCTCCGAGTCCGGGAAGGAGTTCGCCGCCGAGTACGCCGAGGCCGTCTTCACCGCGCAGCAGACCCTGGCCGACGGGCAGACCTTCTACAAGGACCTCAAGTCGCGGCTCGCCAAGTACGGCCGCGCCGAGAGCGACCTCCTCGTCCTGCCGGGCATCGCCCCCGTCATCGGTTCCACCGAGGCCGAGGCCAAGGCCCTGGAGCAGGAGCTCACCGACCTGCAGGTGCCGGAGTACGGGCTCGCCCAGCTCTCGGGGATGCTCGGCACCGACCTGACCGGACTGCCGCTGGACGGCCCGCTCCCCGAGCTGCCCGAGGAGCGGGACATCAACGGCAACAAGAGCCGCTTCACGCTCGTCGCCGAGCTCGCCCGGCGCGACGGCCTCACCCTGCGCGAGCTGATCGCCCGCCTGGGCGCCGGCCGGGGCCACCGCGTCTTCGCCGGGACGCCCGAGCAGATCGCCGACCAGCTGGAGGAGTGGTTCACCCAGGGCGCCGCCGACGGCTTCAACATCATGGCGCCCGTCCTGCCCACCGGCCTCACCGACTTCGTCGACCAGGTCGTCCCGATCCTCCAGCGCCGCGGCCTGTTCCGCACCGAGTACAGCGGCCGGACCCTGCGCGAGAACTACGGGCTGGCCCGGCCCGCCAACCGCTACGCGGGGGCGACGGCGTGAGCGATCACGTCACCGACGTGCTCGTCGTCGGCGGTGGGCCCGCCGCCACCTGGGCCGCCCTCGAGGCGGCCCGGGCCGGGGCCTCGGTCGTCCTCGCGGACAAGGGCTACTGCGGCACCAGCGGGGCGACGGCCGCCGGCGGCACCGGCGTCTGGTACGTCCCGCCGGAGCCGGCCGCCCGCGAGGCCGCGATGGCGAGCCGTGAGGGTCTCGGCGGGTACCTCGCCGACCGGCGGTGGATGTCCCGGGTCCTCGACGAGACGTACGACCGGATGAACGAGCTGGCCACCGACGGGCGTTACCCCTTCCCGACCGGCCCGGACGGGCGGCCGCTGCGCAACGGGCTGCAGGGGCCGGAGTACATGCGCCGCATGCGCATCCGGGTCCGCCGCGCGGGGGTCCGGATCCTCGACCACAGCCCGGTCACCGAACTGCTCACCGACGCGGACGGCGCCGTCGCGGGCGCCGCCGGCTACCGGCGCCAGGCCCGCGAGCACTACCGGGTCCGGGCCGGCGCCGTGGTCCTGGCCACCGGCGGCTGCGCCTTCCTCAGCGGTGCGCTGGGCACCAACACCAACACCGGGGACGGTGCGCTGTTCGCCGCCGAGGCCGGGGCCGAGCTCTCCGGCATGGAGTTCTCCAACTCCTACGGGATCGCCCCCGAGGGCACCTCGGTGACCAAGACGGCCTTCTACGGCTTCGCCACCTTCTACCGGGAGGACGGCGGGGTCCTGGAGGGCGCCGCCAGCCAGGGCGGCCGCTCCGCCATCGCCCGCGAACTCCTCACCGGAGCCAAGGTGTACGCGCGCCTGGACCGGGCAGACGCCGCCGCGCAGGCCGCGATGCGCCTGGCCCAGCCGAACTTCTTCCTCACCTTCGACCGGCTCGGCATCGACCCCTTCACCGACCGGTTCGCCGTGACCCTGCTGGCCGAGGGCACCGTCCGCGGCACCGGCGGCATCCGGATCACCGGGGACGACTGCGCGACCGCGGTCCCCGGCCTGTACGCCGCCGGGGACGCGGCCACCCGTGAGGAGATCTGCGGGGGCTTCACCGGAGGTGGCAGCCACAACGCCGCCTGGGCGATGTCCTCGGGCAGCTGGGCGGGGGCCGGCGCGGCCGCGTACTCCCGCTCCCTGGCCTCGGGCCGGGCCGCCTGCCGGCCGGTCACCGGGGCCGGCGGAGCGGGCCTGCGCCCGACGGGGAAGGCCGGGCCGACCGACGGGCACCGGGCGGCCGTGGAACTCGTACAGGCCGAAGTACTGCCGTACGACAAGAACTACCTCCGCAGCGGCTCCGTCCTCACCGCCTCGCTCGGCGCGCTCGACGAGGCCTGGACGCAGCTGCGCACCTCCCTGCACGGCGAGGGCGCCGGCCTGGTCAAGGCCCGGCAGGCGGCGGCGATGACGGCGCACGCGCGCTGGATGTACGCGGCCGCGCTGGCCCGCACCGAGAGCCGCGGCATGGCCCGCCGGCTCGACCACCCCGATCAGGACCCGGCGCAGCACCACCGCATCGTGACCGGCGGGCTCGACCGGGTGTGGACGCGTCCGGCGGGGCTGGTCGCATGATCGAACTGGTCTCGGCCGAGCGGTGCATCGCCTGCGACAAGTGCGTGGAGGTGTGCCCGACCGACGTGTTCGAACGGGGCCCGCAGGGGATCCCGCTGCTCGCCCGGCAGGAGGACTGCCAGACCTGCTTCCTGTGCGAGGCCAACTGCCCGGTGGACGCGCTGTTCGTGGCCCCGCTGACCCGGCCGCTGCCCGAGGACCCGGCCGTACGGGACGAGGCCGGGCTCGCCGGCCGCGGGCTGCTCGGCAGCTACCGCCGGGAGATCGGCTGGGGCGAGGGCCGCACGCCGGGCGCGCTGCGGGCGGTGGGCCCGCGGCTCGGCTCCTCGGGGGAGGGGGGTGCCTCGCCGCCGATCACCTCTTGAGCGCGGAAACGCGCGTACGGGCGCACACGCCGCCGGAGCCGCTCGCTCCGGCGGTTCCGCGTGTGCGGCCCGCAATCCCCGCGCGCGGCTCGCGGGCCCGGCCTGATGGGCGCGGGAGGCCTCAGGCGGGCAGGGTGTTGCGGTGCGAGTGGCGGCGGGCCGCGCTGAACAGGGCCTGGATCTGTGCGCCGGACTGCTCCACGTCGTCGAGCGGGGAGGGGAAGGGGAGCCGTACGTCGCGGTGGCCGCGGCGTTCCTCGAGCCGCAGGGTGATCCCGTACCGGTCCATGGCGACCGGCAGCGCGCGCAGGACGGCCGGCTCGCCGGACCGCTCGGACCGCTCGGACTGGCCGGCGGGCCGCACCAGGCGCAGCAGGAGGGTGACGAGCTCGGCGTGGTCGTCGAGGAGGTGGGTGAGCATGCCCGCCTCGTACGGGGCGAGGGGGTCGGGACGGGCCGCGTCCAGTTCCTCGAGGCCGACGTACGAGCGGGTGCCGTCGGAGCCTTCGAGGACGGCCTGCCCGAACTCCACGCAGGTGGAGTCGGAGCCCTCGTCGGAGTAAGGGGTGAGGAGGCGCCCGAGCAGGGTGACGCGGGCGCGCACCCGGTCCCGTACGGGGGTGGGGGCGATGTCGGTGAACTCCAGGCGGATCGAGGGCCGGTGCTCGGCGTGGCCGCCCGGTTCGGCGGGGTGCAGGTGGAGCCGGCCGAGCGGGTCGCTGCCGTCGAGGTGGCGGATCTCCGTGCGCAGCCCGTCGGTGACGACGGTCATGGAATGGGCGGCGGCCAGGACGGACCGGACCCGCTCGGCGTCGGTGGGCATGGGCAGCTGCATGTGGATCTCCGTCGTCCCGAGTGCGAGTGAGTGGAGCGAGAGCGTGCGCGGTTACTTAGGCATGCCTAACCTAACTTATTCGGTGGGGGGTGGGTAGCCGGAGCGGCGGAACCGGACAGCTCGTGTCGGTGTTGGGCTGAACGGGTGAAACGCGAGAGGATGGGGGGATGCACATGAAGCGCAGGGCCGGGGCGGCCCGGTGAGCAGGTACGACGTCACCGACGAGCAGTGGGAGGGGCTCGCGCAGGTGGTTCCGCTGCGCAGTCGCAACGAATGGCCCTCCCGGGTGGACCACCGCACGATTCCCACGGCGCCGGGAGCGTCCGCGGCGGAGCAGCGGCGCTTCGTGGTCATCCGCGTCCAGGTCTTCGCGGACGCGCGGGAGGTGGCGGAGTACCTGATCGCGCAGATCCCGGTGCTCCTGGACCTCACGGGCGCGGACGGCGAAGTGGCCAAGCGGATCCTGGACTTCAGCAGCGGTGTGGTCTTCGGGCTGGGCAGCGGGATGCACCGGGTCGACCGGAACGTCTTCCTGCTGGCGCCCGTCGGGACCGAGGTGGAGGGGATCGCGGCCGCGGCCGTCCCCCGATCGTAGGAAGGTCCCGCGGGCGGAACGGTTCGCCGGACCCCCGGGGGGTTCCGCGGGCCGTACCGTCCCGCGCATGACCCCGCCTGCCTCCGCCCCGGCCGCCCCCGTGGTGCCCGCCGCGACCGCCGTATCCGCCGCAACCGCGGTATCCGCCGTAACCGCGGTATCCGCCGCTCCCGCCGTGCCCGTTGCTCGCGCCGCGCCCGCCGGCCCGGCTCCGGCCGCGGCCGCCGGCCCGTCCGCCGGCCTCGCCGCGGGTCCGCCCGGCGGGCCGTATCTGCGGCCCGTCGTCACCGAGTTGCGGCTCTCCGCCTACGGGGCGCACCGCGGGGCCCGGTTCGCGCTGGGGGCGATCACGGTCTTCACCGGTCCGAGCGGAAGCGGCAAATCGCAGGTGCTGGAGGCGTACGGGGCGCTGGCCGCGCTGGCCGGCGGGGCCACCCTCGAAGAGGTGTTCCCCGAGCCGCGGGCCAGGATCCCCGACCGGGCGGTGCCCGACGCCGAGCGGCGGCGGGGGTTCCGGATCGGCTGCACGGTCGACGGCCCCGCCGGACCGGTCCGGCTCGACCTCGCCGTCCAGGCGGAGCCCGCGCTGCGGATCGTCGGCGAACGGCTCTCCGTGGACGGCCAGATCCTGCTCGGCACCGCCCTGCGCGACCCCGGGCGACGGTCCGTCCAGGCGGCCTGGCTGACCGGCGGGGCCATCGGCGTCACCCGGGCCCCGCTCCCCGACGACCGGCTCGGCACCGCACTGCTCCCGCTGCGCGTGGCCGGCGCCACGGAGGGGCAGCGCCGGGTACTGGCCGCCGCCGAGCAGGTGGTGGTCGCGCTGCGCTCGGTCTTCCCCTGCGATCCGCGCCCGGAACGGATGCGGGAGCCGGTGGCGCCGGGGGAGGGGCGGCTGCTGGGCGACTGCGCCAACCTGGCCGACGTACTGCGCCGGACCCGCGCGGAGTGCGGCACGCGCTACGGGCTGCTGACCGAGGCCGCCCGGACCGGCTGCGCGGGATGGGTGGCCGGGCTGGACGTACGGGCCCCCGAGGGCGGCCCGGTCACCGGCCTGCTGGACCGCGGCTCCGCCCGGCCCGCCACCGAACTGGCCAGGCTCGGCGCGGGTGAACTCCGCTTCCTGGCCCTCGCGCTGGTGCTGCTGACCGGGCCGGGGGTGCTGGCCATGGACCCGGCCGCCGAACTGCTCTCCGCGCGGCAGGTGCTGGCCGTGGTCGCCGACGGGTTCGACCGGGACCTGGACCGGACGCAGAGCGCCGAGCTGCTGCGGCTGGCCGTACTGGCGTGCGGGCGCGGGCAGGTCAGGCTGACGGCCTCGGCGGGCGAGGCGTGCGCGGAGGCCGCCCGGGGGGTGGAGGGCGTCTCGGTGGTAGACCTGGGCGCATGAGCGACGAACGTGACACCTCCGCCGGGCCCGCGCGGGAGCGGCCCGAGGACGCGCCCGAACGGCGGCCCGGGGAGCGGCCCGAGGAACGGATCGACCGGCTGCAGCGGCGGCTCGCCGACTTCGCGGCGGCGCGCGGCTGGGAGCCGTACCACACGCCCAAGAACCTGGCGGTGGCGCTGAGCGTGGAGGCGGCCGAACTGGTCGAGATCTTCCAGTGGCTGACGCCGGAACAGTCGGCGAGGGTCATGGAGAAGCCGGAGAGCGCGCACAGAGTGGCCGATGAGGTGGCCGACGTGCTGGCCTATCTGCTGCAATTCTGTGAGGTCCTCGGGGTCGATGTGCTGGATGCGCTCGCCGCGAAGATCGAGCGGAACGAGCTGCGGTTCCCCGTCCCCGGTGCTCCGGTGGCGGGCCGTCACTCTTCGGAGTGATGGCGTTATCCACAACCATGTTTGTGTCCACAATTTCCGAATACCCCTGGCTTTAGCGGCCCGTTGCCCTCACTCTGGGTAGTGGTGTGAACGGCAAGATGTCGTGCGGACGGGGGACGGCATATGGACGCGGTACGGCTCATCGCAGCCGGCCGGCACGCGCTGGCACAGAGCGGGGCTGCGTGGGACATCGTGGGCGAGGCCTGGCAGGCACAGGCCCTCGCTCAGGGCATAGGGAGCTGGCTGGCGGTCACCGGGCCGCCGGAGCTGAGATCGGAGGCACGGGGGCTGGGCGAGGCGGGGGGCAGGGGCTGCGGGGTGCTCGACCGGGCGGCGCTGCGCGGAGAGGGCTACGCGCCCGATCTGCCGCCGCGGGCCGCGCAGTTGAGCGGGGTGATGGATGTCCGACAGGCGCTGCTCGGACTGCAGGCGCTGCTGGGCGAAGTGGGGATAGCGCTGGTCGGGGTCGCCTGCGGTACGGACGACGAGGGTCTGTACTGGCAGTGCATAGAGTCCATAGACGCGGCCGACGAGTCGAGCGACCGGGTGCGGGCGATCCTGCGCCGGCTCACCGTGCGCGAGCGGGGGTCCGCGTCCGGCGTGGCCTGAGACTTCCGGAACCTTTCCGGTCACGGCACGGGTCCGGGGTGGGGTCCCGCCGCGCGCGGCGGGACCCGTGCGGTCAGTACGACCGGGGGGAGGGGCGGTACTCGTTCTCCGGGGTGCGGCCGCCCTGGGGCAGCGGGGTGCCGGGGCTGCGGTCCGTGGAGGACTGGAGGTCGGCGTCGAGCTGCGAGAGGTCGGCGTTCAGCGCCGCCATCAGCTCTTCCATCTGCTGCAGCAGACCCTTCGGCGCACCGCCCTGGGCGGGTACCACCGGCTCCTGGTGTGCGTGGTCGTGTGCTGCCTGCCCGGTCTGGCGGTCCTGACCGAGCTGTCGGACGGGTTCCGGCGCGGACTCCTGGGGCATGGCGGCCTCCTCGGCCCTGGCCCTTCCGTGGCGGAAGGGGGCGGTGGACGTACCGGCGAAGGCCGCCGGCGCGCGGGCCGGGCGGTCCGGCTCCGTCCGAGCCAACGATCCCCGTCCGGGCTGGTCACTGGCGGGGGCGGGGTGGAGCGCCCGGTTGACTCAGATTCACCCGGCCGGGGTCGAAGGGGCAGGATGGGGACATGGATCTCCGTATCTTCACAGAGCCCCAGCAGGGCGCGAGCTACGACACCCTCCTGAGCGTCGCCAAGGCCACCGAGGACCTGGGCTTCGACGCTTTCTTCCGCTCCGACCACTATCTGCGCATGGGATCGGCCGACGGCCTGCCCGGTCCCACCGACGCCTGGATCACGCTCGCCGGCCTGGCCCGCGAGACCAAGCGCATCCGCCTGGGCACGCTGATGACAGCGGGCACCTTCCGGCTGCCCGGTGTCCTCGCCATCCAGGTCGCGCAGGTCGACCAGATGTCCGGCGGCCGCGTCGAACTCGGCCTGGGCGCGGGCTGGTTCGAGGAGGAGCACAAGGCCTACGGAATCCCCTTCCCGGCCGAGCGCCTCGCCCGGCTGGAGGAGCAGCTGGAGATCGTCACCGGCCTGTGGGCCACCGAGGTCGGCGCCACCTTCGACTACGCGGGCGTCCACTACCAGGTGGAGAACTCCCCGGCGCTGCCCAAGCCGGTCCAGGCGAAGATCCCCGTCCTGATCGGCGGCCACGGCGCGAAGCGCACCCCGCGCCTCGCAGCGCAGTACGCCGACGAGTTCAACATGCCGTTCGCCTCGATCGCGGACAGCGAGCGCCAGTTCGGCCGGGTCCGCGCGGCGGCCGAGGGGGCCGGGCGCAAGGCCGACGACCTCGTCTACTCCAACGCCCTCGTCGTGTGCGTGGGCAAGGACGACGCCGAGGTGGCCCGGCGGGCCGCCGCCATCGGCCGGGACGTGGACGAGCTCAAGGCCAACGGCCTGGCGGGCTCCCCGGCCGAGGTGGTGGAGCGGATCGGCGCGTACGAGGCGGTCGGCTCCTCCCGGCTCTACCTCCAGCTGCTCGACCTCGCCGATCTGGACCACCTGGAGCTGATCTCGGCCCGGGTCCTGTCCCAGCTCGGCTGAGCCGGGAGCGACAGCCGTGCCCCGCGCGTCCCGCCCGCTCGCCGAGGCCCTGACCGGCCCCGGCGTCGAAGCCGTGGTCCTGGACGGCGGGCTGAGCAATCAGCTCGCCGACCAGGGCTGCGACCTGTCCGGCGGCCTGTGGACGGGCCGGGTGCTCGCCGAGCGGCCGGAGCAGGTGGCGGCCGCGCACGCCGCGTACGCGCGGGCCGGCGCGCAGGTGCTGATCACCGCGAGCTACCAGGTGGGCCACGCCGCCTTCGCCCGCCACGGCTACGGCCGGGAGCGCACGACCGAGCTGCTGCGCCGCAGCGTGCGGCTGGCCGCGCAGGCGGCGCGGGAGGCGGACCACGAGGTGTGGGTCGCCGCGTCCGTGGGCCCGTACGGGGCGGTGCTGGCGGACGGCTCCGAGTACCGCGGCCGGTACGGGCTGAGCGTGCGGGAGCTGGCGGCCTTCCACCGCCCCCGCGTCGAGGCGCTGCTGGACGGGGGGCCGGACGTACTGGCCCTGGAGACGATCCCGGACGCCGTGGAGGCCGAAGCCCTGCTCGAGGTCCTCGCGGAGACGGACGCCCGCGCCTGGGTCGGCTACACGGTGGCGGACGGCCGCACCCGGGCCGGCGGGTCGCTCGCCGGGGCCTTCGCCCTGGCCGCCGGGTCCCCGCAGGTCATCGCGGTCGGCGTCAACTGCTGCGATCCGGCGGAGGTGCTGCCCGCCCTCGAAGCGGCGGCGTCCGTCACGGACAAGCCGCTGGTGGCCTACCCCAACGACGGTTCGGTCTGGGAGGCCGGGACCGGGACCTGGCGGGCCCCGGCGGCGGCCGTCCCCTGGCCCGTGGCCGACTGGCTGCGGGCGGGGGTCCGCCTCGTGGGAGGCTGCTGCCGGATCGGCCCGGACCGCATCGCGGCCCTCGCGGCCGGGGGATCGTCCCGGCGGCAGCCGGAAGACAGGCCCTAGCTTCCCTGCTCCGAGCGGTGGCGGAAGCGGTCGGCGGCGCGTCGGCCGCGGGCCTCGACGGGGAGCACTCCGGTGGCCGCGCCCAGTCCGTAGGGCGGCATGTCGGCGTAGATCGACTCGTACGATCCCTCGGGCGCGATGTACGACTCGTGCCAGATCCCCACGTGCCCGCGGACCTTGCCCGCGCGCTCCTTGCGGTTGATGATCGCCCAGACCCGGTGGTGGAACATGTCCGGGGCCGCGGCGTACGCGTAGAGCTTCTCCTTGGACTCCCAGTACTGGACCACGTAGTAGGTGCGGGGAGAGCCGGTGAGCAGGACGTGGCCGAGCAGTCCCCGGCTCTTGTCCCGGGCCAGTTCGCGGAGCATGCGGGGCATGGCGATCAGGACGGGCAGCCAGTGGTGCACGGCCCAGAAGTGGTTGATGCGCATTCCGATCAGCAGGACGACGACGTCGCCCTCGGCCGCCGCGGTGGTGCGGCCCTTCACCGGCTTCGCGGACACTCTGCCTCCCGTTCGCCTGGTTGGATAGCGGCACTGTCCGTGCACAGTTGGATAGTGGCACTCTCCAAGGGAAGGTTCAAGAGATGCGACTGGCGGAGTTGAGCGAACGCAGTGGCGTCTCGACCGCGACGATCAAGTACTACCTGCGCGAGGGGCTGTTGGCGCCGGGCCATCTGGTCAGCGCGACGACCGCCGAGTACGACGAGGGGCACCTGCGGCGGCTGCGCCTGGTACGGGCCCTGATCCAGGTCGGCGGGATCCCGGTGGCGAAGGCCAAGGAGGTGCTCGCGCACGTCGACGACGAGTCGCTGGGCCGGACGATACGGATGGGCGCCGCGCTGTGGGCGCTGCCGCAGGGGCCCGAGCCGGACGAGGAGGACGCGGCGGTGGTCACCGCACGGCGCGAGGTGGACCGGCTGCTGGAGACCCTGGGCTGGTCGACGGCCCGAGAACTGGGCGACCTCTCGCCGGTCCACCGGTCGCTGGTGGTGGCCGTGGCCACGCTCCTGCGCCTGGGCTACCCCTGGGACGCCGAGCTGATGGCTCCGTACGCCGAGCTCATGCACCGAGCGGCCGTGCGCGACCTGGACTTCGTGGAGACCTACCCCTCCGAGTCGGAGAAGGTGGAGACCGCCGTGGCGGCGGCCGTCCTCTTCCAGCCGGTGCTCAAGGCGCTGCACCGGCTGGCGCAGGAGGAGGAGTCGGCCCGCCGCTACGGTCTCTGACGCGCGGGCCGCCGCCGCGGTCTGTGACGCGCGGCCCGCGCGCGGCGCTCAGGCCGCGTACGGGAGCGGGACGTCGAGCGCCACGCCCAGGATGCCGGCGGCGAGTTCGACGGCCTCGGCGAAGGAGTGGGCGACGGCGGTGCCCGCACCGGCGAGGTCGTCCGCGAGCTGGGCGCCGCTGGAGAGCAGGACCGCGGGGATGCCGGCGGCGGCCGCGGCCCGGGCGTCGTCCCGGGTGTCGCCGATCGCGACGATGCGCGAGGGGTGCAGCGGCAGGCGCGCCACGTGGGCGCGCATGCTCTGCTCCTTGCTGCCGCCGGTGGGCCCGCGGCGTCCGTCGACGGGCGTGAAGCGGCCGGCCAGGCCCAGCCGCGCGACCTCGTCCACGAGCTCGTGGTGGCTGTGCAGCGAGAGCAGCGACTGGGTGTGGCCCGCGGCCGACCACCTCCGCAGGGCCTCGAAGGCGCCCGGCATCAGCTGCGCGTCGGTCCTGGCGTAGCCGGCGTAGCGCTGCTGGAAGACGCCGTCCGTCAGCTGCCATTCGGCGGCCGTCAGGGGCCGGCCGAGCAGCCGGGCGTAGAAGCCGGGGACGGGGACGCAGAAGGTGCGGCGGTAGCGCGCCATGCCGATCGGTGCGGCCCCGAGGGCGACCAGGGAGTCGTTGACGGCGCGGAGGCGGGCCGCGTTGTCGTCGAGGAGCGTGCCGTTGAAGTCGAAGACGATGTGTCCCGCCGCACCGTGCGAAGTGCTCATCTGGGGTCGAGTTCCTTTCGGGTTTCTTCGTGTGACGGTGTCTTCCCGGCGGTTGCGGCCGTCCCGGCCGCCGCGCGGACGGCCGAGGAGAGGGCGAACAGCAGGGGTGCGCAGGGCAGGCAGACCGCGGCCATGCCGAGGAAAGCGGCGGCCGGGGAGATCCCGTACAGCGGGCCCGCGAGCGCGGTGACGAAGGCGCCTCCGAGACTCATCGCCACGGCGGCGTGGATCCCGTGTGCGGAGGCCCATTCGGCCTCCGGGACGAAGGTCCGGACGGTCTTGACGAACGAGAAGTGGGTGAGGGCGAACGAGCCGGCGTGCAGGACCTGCAGGAGGATCACGACCGCCAGGGGCGGGTCTGCGGCGGATGCGGCCCACCGGACGACCGACGCGGCCGCCGCGATGGCGAAGAGCACCGGCACGGAGAGCGCTTCGAGCCTGTGCGCCAGGTACTTGAAGAGCAGCAGTTCGGCGACGGTGGCCGAGGCGAGCAGCAGGCCCACGCCGATCCCGGAGAGCCCGGTCGACCGGAACCGCTCCGCGCCGAACGAGTAGTAGACGGCGTGCGCCCCTTGGAGCAGGAAGGAAAGGGCCAGGCTCAGGACGAAGACCCGGTTGCGCAGGAGGGTCCGCCAGGAGCGTTCGGCGGGAACCGCGGGAAAAGCGGTTTCCGTCCGGGGTCCGCGCGTTCCCGTCGCGGCCATGACGGCGCACGACCCTACGTAGACCACCACGACGATTCCGGCGCCGTAACGGCTCGTCGCCGCGCCCGTGACGGCCAGTCCGGCGATGAACCCCGCGGAACCCCAGTACCGGACGTTCCCGTAACTGATCAGCCCCTTCGAACTCCCGAACGTGGCGACCGTGTCGTTGAGCGGCATCAGCATGGGAAAGAAGACGCCGATGAGCACGGAGGCCGCAAGGACGGAGGAAAGGGTGGGCGGAATCAGATAGAGGAGGCTCAGGCCCGCGGAGAACCACGGCAGGAAGCGGGCGAGCTCCAGGACGGGGAACGTCCGGCAGAGGGCCGGGAAAAGGAACGAGACGGAGGCGGCGCGGGCCAGCAGCCCCGCCGACATGGAAAGGCTGATCTGTGAGGGCGTGAATCCGGCGTGCGTCAGCCACAGTCCCCAGTAGGAGAGGAACACGCTCCATGCCATGAAGAAAAAGAAGAACCGGGTGGAGAGCCACCTGCTCAGGGACATCCGGCTACCGCGCTCCGAACGGAAGGCGCACGCCGACGGGCATGGTGGTGATGCCGTGGAACGTCGGGTTCGCGGTCCACGCGGGCTCGGCCAGGTCGTACAGCGGGTGGATTCCGGGGAGCCGCCTGATCACCTCGTCGAGGACCTCGATGACCTGGGCGCGCGCGAAGGCGGCCGCGACGCAGGCGTGGTACCCGACCCCGAAGCCGAGCTGACGGCGGGCGGGGCGTGACGGGAGGAAGGCGTCGGCGTCCTCGTGGGCCCGCGGGTCGCGGCTCGCCGAGGCGAGGAAGAAGTAGACGGAGTCGTCGCGGGCGATGGTGCGCCCGTGCAGCTCGATGTCCCGGCTCGCGTGCCGGGTGACGTACTGGACCGGCCCTTCCAGGCGCATCGCCTCCTCGACGACCGCGGCGATGCGGTCCGGGTCGCGCCGGACCTCTTCGAGGACCTCGGGGTGGGAGAACAGCAGGTGAAGGCAGTTGCTCAGCAGGAACTGGGGAACCTTGTGCCCGCCGAAGATCAGGTGGATGACCTGCGCGATGATCTCGCGGTCCGCCAACTGCGCGCCCTCTTCGGTGATCTGGGGGGCCAGCCGGGAGATCAGGTCGTTCTGCGGGTTCGCGCGGCGCTCCTCGATGACGAGGGCGAGGTAGTCGAACATCTCCCGCATGCTTCCGCGCGTCTGCTCGCTGATCGCCGCGTCGGGGACCGGTGACACGACGAAGTCCTGCATGAAGGCGGAGATGTCGTCGGACCAGCCGATGAAGTCGCCGATCCGGTCCTCGGGGATTCCCAGCATGCGGCACAGGACCAGGGCCGGGATCGGGTGGGCGATGTCCTCGACGAAATCGAAGGCGGTCCTCCCGCCGTCCGCGACGAGGCGTTCGATCTCGGCCGAGACGATCCGGCGGATCTCCGGGCGTACGGCCTCGATCTCGCTGACCCAGAAGGCGCGGTTGATCTGGCCGCGCAGCCGGGTGTGGTGCGGACGGTCGTTGTAGATCATCCACGTGGAGAGGATGTC
The DNA here is from genome assembly GCF_053609185.1 of Streptomyces sp. NPDC054956. Taxonomy (NCBI): domain Bacteria; kingdom Bacillati; phylum Actinomycetota; class Actinomycetes; order Kitasatosporales; family Streptomycetaceae; genus Streptomyces; species Streptomyces sp. NPDC054956. The sequence continues at coordinate 25,991 of NZ_JBSGXB010000009.1, forward strand.
GATGACGTCCGAGAAATGGCCGCTGTCGGCCGGCTCCACGTTCTTCATCTTCTCGGTGAGCAGCGGGCTGGTGACGAAGGCGTCGCCCACGAGGTGCTTCGTCACGTCCGCGTACCGGGTGATGAACCAGGAAGCCGATTCCTCGTGCCAGAAGACCGGCTCGTGTTCCCGCAGTTCCGCGTAGATGGCGTAGCGGTCCCGCTGGAAGGCTTCGGTGTTCATGCTGAACTGCGGTACGAGGCCGGTGGTGGCGGTGGTCATGGCGAAGTCCCCCCGAGGGCTTTCCGGTATGTGGAATATCAATTCCGTAGATTGGAAGGCTATTTCGAAGGATTGAAGGCGATCAAGGCATCGGCGCCCCTATTGAACGCGCCGTCGCGCGAATAGGGGGGTGACCGCGCGGGCCGCGGAACAGGAGGCGGAACAGGCCTCGGAACAGGCGGCGGCGCAGGCCGTGGCGCAGGCCGTGGCCCGGCGGAAAATGAGGCGCGGACAGCCCCTGTGACCAGGAACAATCGCCGGTGTGTTCCTGACGATATCCACCACCGGTTCCCTAGAACGACCCGCGACCGACCTGGGCTTCCTGCTGCACAAGCACCCCGGCAAGGCGCAGTCGTTCTCCACCTCCCACGGCACCGCCCACGTCTTCTATCCCGAAGCCACGCCCGAACGGTGCACGGCGGGCCTGCTGCTGGAGGTGGACCCCGTCGCGCTCGTGCGCCGGGGTCAGGGCAAGGGCCGGGGCGGAACGCCCGACGCAGCGCTCGCCCAGTACGTCAACGACCGCCCGTACGCCGCCTCCTCGCTGCTCGCCGTCGCGCTGAGCGGTGTGTTCCGCAGCGCGCTGGCGGGCCAGTGCACCGCCCGCCCGGAACTGGCGGACGAGGTGCGCCCGCTGCGCGTCGAGATCCCGGCCCTGCCCGCCCGGGGCGGACCGGACCTCGTGCGGCGGCTGTTCGGGCCGCTCGGCTGGCAGACCGTCACGGCCACCCCGCTCCCGCTCGACGAGACGTTCCCCGAGTGGGGCGACTCCCGGTACGTGCGCCTGGTCCTGGAGGGCGAGCTGCGCCTCTCCGACGCGCTGCGCGGGCTGTACGTCCTGCTGCCCGTCCTCGACGACGCCAAGCACTACTGGATCGCCTCCGACGAGGTGGACAAGCTGCTGCGGGCCGGTGAGGGCTGGCTCGCCGATCACCCCGAGAGCGCCCTGATCACCTCCCGCTACCTGGCCCGGCACAAGCGGCTGACCCAGAACGCCCTGGAGCGCCTGGAGCTGGTCCGCCTCGCCGAGGCCGACGGCAGCGAGGTCGAGGAGATCGACAACGCGGTCGACGAGACGCGGGACACCGAGGAGCGTCCCGTGCCGCTCGCGGTGCGCCGCCGCGAGGCGATCCTCGACGCCCTGCGCACCGCCGGGGCCGCCCGCGTCCTGGACCTCGGCTGCGGCCAGGGCCAGCTGGTGCAGGCGCTGCTCAAGGACCCGGCGTACACCGAGATCGTGGGCGTGGACGTGTCCGTCCGGGCGCTGAACCTCGCCGCCAGGCGGCTGCGGCTGGAGCGGATGGGGGAGCGGCAGAGCTCCCGGGTCCGCCTCGTGCAGGGTTCGCTCGCGTACACCGACAAGCGGCTCGTGGGCTACGACGCGGCCGTGCTCAGCGAGGTCATCGAGCACCTGGACCTGGAGCGGCTGCCCGCCCTGGAGTACGCGGTGTTCGGCTCGGCCCGCCCCCGGACCGTCCTGGTGACCACGCCGAACGTCGAGTACAACGTCCGCTGGGAGACCCTGCCCGCCGGGCACGTCCGGCACGGCGACCACCGCTTCGAGTGGACCCGCGCCGAGTTCCGCGCCTGGGCCGAGCGGGTCGCCGACCGGCACGGCTACACCGTCTCCCACGTGCCCGTCGGCGACGACGACCCCGAGGTGGGGCCGCCGACCCAGATGGCCGTCTTCACGCAGGGGACGGGCGAGCAGGGCACCACCACCGACACCCCGAAGGAGGGCGAGGCAGCATGACCGTCACGACCGCCGCCGTCGATACCGACCGCAAGCGCGTACTTCCCGTCACCGATCTGTCCCTCGTCGTCCTGATCGGGGCCACCGGCTCGGGCAAGTCCACCTTCGCCCGCAAGCACTTCAAGCCCACCGAGGTGATCTCCTCCGACTACTGCCGGGGCCTGGTCGCCGACGACGAGAACGACCAGAGCGCCAGCAAGGACGCCTTCGAGGTCCTGCACTACATCGCGGGCAAGCGCCTCGCCGCCGGCCGCCTCACCGTGGTCGACGCCACCAGCGTCCAGGCCGAGTCCCGCCGACAGCTGGTCCAGCTGGCCCGCGAGTACGACGTCCTGCCCATCGCGATCGTCCTCGACATGCCCGAGGAGGTGTGCGCCGAGCGCAACGCGGGCCGGCCCGAGCGGGCCGAGCTGCCGCGGGCCGTCATCCAGCGCCACCGCCGCGACCTGCGCCGCTCGCTGCGCGGCCTGGAGCGCGAGGGCTTCCGCAAGGTGCACATCCTGCGGACGCCCGAGGAGGTGGAATCGGCCCAGGTAGTCCTGGAGAAGCGCTTCAACGACCTCACCCACCTCACCGGCCCCTTCGACATCATCGGTGACATCCACGGCTGTTCCTCCGAGCTGGAGACCCTGCTCGCCAAGCTCGGCTACGAGGACGGCGCGCACCCCGGGGGCCGCACCGCCGTGTTCGTCGGCGACCTCGTGGACCGCGGCCCGGACAGCCCCGGCGTCCTGCGCCGCGTGATGGGGATGGTCGGCTCCGGCAACGCCCTGTGCGTACCGGGGAACCACGAGAACAAGCTCGCCCGTTACCTCAAGGGATCCAAGGTCCAGCAGACGCACGGGCTGGCCGAGACCATCGAGCAGCTCGCCCAGGAGCCCGAGGAGTTCGTCGAGGAGGTACGCACCTTCATCAGGGGCCTGGTCAGCCACTACGTCCTCGACGGCGGGAAGCTTGTTGTCTGTCACGCCGGGCTGCCCGAGAAGTACCACGGCCGCACCTCCGGCCGGGTGCGCTCGCACGCCCTGTACGGGGAGACCACGGGCGAGACCGACGAGTTCGGCCTGCCCGTGCGCTACCCGTGGGCCGAGGACTACCGGGGCAAGGCCGTCGTGGTCTACGGCCACACCCCGGTCCCGAACACGGCCTGGATCAACAACACCATCTGCCTGGACACCGGAGCCGTCTTCGGCGGCAGGATGACCGCCCTGCGCTGGCCCGAGCGCGAACTGGTCGACGTACCGGCCGAGAAGGTCTGGTACGAGCCGGTCAAGCCGCTCGTCGCCGAGACGCCGGGCGGACACGACGGGCGCCCGCTCGACCTGGCCGACGTCAACGGCCGCCGGGTCGTCGAGACCCGCCACCTGGGCAACGTCAACGTCCGCGAGGAGAACGCGGCCGCCGCCCTGGAGGTCATGAGCCGCTTCGCCGTGGACCCGCGCCTGGTGCCGTACCTCCCGCCGACGATGGCGCCGACCCCCACCTCGCGGACGGAGGGCTTCCTGGAGCACCCGGCCGAGGCCTTCGCGCAGTACCGCCAGGACGGCATCGCCCAGGTGGTCTGCGAGGAGAAGCACATGGGCTCCCGCGCCACCGTGCTGATCTGCAAGGACGCCGACGCGGCCCGCGAGCGGTTCGGGGTCGACGGCCCCACCGGGTCCGTCTACACCCGCACCGGACGGCCCTTCTTCAAGGACCCCGAGGTCACCGAGGAGGTCCTCACCCGGCTCCGCGCGGCCGTCACCGACGCCGGGCTGTGGGAGGAGCTCGACACGGACTGGCTGCTCGTCGACGGCGAACTGCTGCCCTGGTCTCTGAAGTCCGGCGGTCTGCTGCGCAGCCAGTACGCCGCCGTGGGCGCGGCCTCCGCCGCCGTCTTCCCGGACGCCCTGGCCGCCCTGGAGGCGGCCGGCGCCCGGGGCATCGACACCGCGGAGCTCCTGGAGCGCCAGCGCGGGCGGGCCGCCGACGCGGCGAAGTTCACCGACGCCTACCGGCGCTACTGCTGGACCACCGACGGGCTGGACGGCGTACGGTTCGCCCCGTTCCAGCTGCTGGCCGCGGCCGGCCGCTCGCTGGCGGCCGTGCCCCACGACGAGCAGCTGTTCTGGCTGGACCGGCTGGTCGCCGCCGACGAGGCCTCCGGCACCGGGCTGCTGCGCCGCACGGGCCGGATCCTGGTGGACACGGCCGACGAGGCCTCGGTACGGGCGGGCACCGACTGGTGGCTGGAGCTGACGGCCGCCGGCGGCGAGGGCATGGTCGTCAAGCCGCTCCAGGCGTACGCCAAGGACGGCAAGGGCCGTCTGGTCCAGCCCGGGATCAAGGTGCGCGGTCGCGAGTACCTGCGGATCATCTACGGTCCGGAGTACACGCGCGCCGACCACCTGGAGCGGCTGCGCCAGCGCCACCTCGGGCACAAGCGCTCGCTCGCGCTGCGCGAGTACGCGCTCGGTCTGGAGGCCCTGGACCGGCTGGCGGCCGAGGAGCCGCTGTGGCGCGTCCACGAGGCGGTCTTCGCCGTCCTCGCGCTGGAGTCGGAGCCGGTGGACCCGCGGCTCTGAGCCGCGACTGAGGCCCGCGGCTCCGAGCCGGCGCCGCCCCGGCGGGTCCGGGGCGTCAAGGAGGCACCCCCGTACGGCCGGTCATTAGGTCGTATGGGGGAACTTTCGCGGAGAACTCCGGGAAAACCCCCGGCGGGATCGTTCATCCAGGGCAGCGGAATGTCCGCGACCCTGGAAGGACGGAACGTCACCTATGAAGATGACCGCGCGCGGAAGCATTGCGGCACTCATGACCTGTATGGCCGCGGCCGGCGCGGCCACCCCGGCCGTGGCCGACGCGGTGCCGGTGGGTGTCCCCCTCGACGCGGTGCGCACCACGCTCGGCGTGGACGTCCCGCACCTGGCCACCGGGGTTCCGGTGCCGGTCGTCGGGGCGCCCCAGGCACCCGTGCACCACAAGGGCGACATGCTGCCGACCCCGCTCCTGCCGGGGGTTCCGATCGCCACCGAGCTCGGCGACACGCTCGTCACCTCCCCGGTGCCGAACCTGGCGGGCAAGCCCGAGACGGACGGCGAGGGCTCTCTGGACGCCCCCGCGACCACCATGCGCACCCGTACCCCGGGACTGATCGTCGGCTCCCCGCTGACGATGCCCGACGGGTCGAACTACGGGATCCCGAACGTGACTCCGCCCGCGCTGGGCGTGCTCGCCCCGGAGATCACCGGCGCCCCGCAGGCCCTGCTCGGCCTGCGCTGAACCGGCGGTGACGGCGGCGCCGGCCCGGCCGCACTTGACCCGCTGAGCCGACGCCACGTCAAAAAGCCGCCCGGTCTGCGAACGTGTACGGCATGGGATTCCATGTCGATTCCGAGACCGGGCGGCTCCGCCGCGTCATCCTCCACCGGCCCGACCTGGAGCTGAAGCGGCTCACACCGAGCAACAAGGACGCGTTGCTGTTCGACGACGTGCTGTGGGTGCGCCGGGCGCGCCAGGAGCACGACGGCTTCGCCGACGTACTGCGCGACCGGGGCGTTGCGGTCCACCTCTTCGGGGACCTGCTGCGCGAGGCCCTGGAGATCCCCGAGGCGAGACACCTCGTACTGGACCGGGTCTTCGACGAGAAGGAGTACGGTCCGCTCGCCACCGATCACCTGAGGTCCGTCTTCGACGGGCTGGACTCGGCGGCGCTCGCCGAGGCGCTGGTCGGCGGGATGACCAAGCGGGAGTTCCTGGAGCGGCACGCGGAGCCGGTGTCGGTCCGCTTCCACGCCATGGAGCTGGACGACTTCCTGCTGGGGCCGCTGCCCAACCACCTGTTCACCCGCGACACCTCGGCCTGGATCTACGACGGGGTGTCCATCAACGCGATGCGCTGGCCGGCCCGGCAGCGCGAGACCGTGCACTTCGAGGCCATCTACAAGCACCACCCGCTGTTCACCACCTCGGGAGCCTTCCACTACTGGTCGCAGGGGCAGGCCGACTACCCGTCCACCATCGAGGGCGGTGACGTGCTGGTCATCGGCAACGGCGCCGTACTGATCGGAATGAGCGAGCGGACCACCCCGCAGGCGGTGGAGATGCTGGCGCGCGGGCTGTTCGCCGCCGGGTCGGCGACCACGATCGTGGCGCTGGACATGCCCAAGCGGCGGGCGTTCATGCACCTGGACACGGTGATGACCATGGTCGACGGAGATACGTTCACCCAGTACGCGGGCCTGGGCATGCTGCGCTCCTACACGATCGAGCCGGGCGACGGCCTCAGCGATCTGAAGGTGACCGACCACCCGCCCGAGCACATGCACCGGGCCATCGCCGCGGCCCTCGGACTGGACTCGATCCGGGTGCTCACGGCGGTCCAGGACGTGCACGCGGCGGAGCGCGAGCAGTGGGACGACGGCTGCAACGTGCTGGCGGTGGAGCCGGGCGTGGTCGTCGCGTACGAGCGCAACGTCACGACCAACACCCATCTGCGCAAGGAGGGCATCGAGGTGATCGAGATCCCGGGCAGCGAGCTGGGGCGGGGGCGGGGCGGACCGCGGTGCATGAGCTGTCCTGTGGAGCGCGACGCCGTGTAGAGGGCCGCGGGAGCGCCGCCGGGCAGGCGGGGCGGGGTGCAGGGAGCGCCGGGCGTCACACGGGGGTCTGTATATCAATGCAGAGCATCGTATAGACTTCCAGCGTTCCCCTGTCACCGTGACTTTGGAGTCCCCATGGCCACCGACCTCGTCGGCCGCAGTTTCCTCAAGGAGCTCGACTTCTCGGCCGCCGAGTTCCGCGGCCTGATCGAGCTCGCCGCCGAACTCAAGGCGGCCAAGAAGGCCGGGACCGAGCGGCGCCGCCTGCAGGGCAAGAACATCGCCCTGATCTTCGAGAAGACCTCCACGCGCACCCGCTGCGCCTTCGAGGTCGCCGCCGCCGACCAGGGCGCCCACACCACCTACCTCGACCCCTCCGGCTCCCAGATGGGCCACAAGGAATCCGTCAAGGACACCGCGCGGGTGCTGGGGCGGATGTTCGACGGCATCGAGTACCGCGGTGACGCCCAGGACACCGTCGAACAGCTCGCCGAGCACGCCGGCGTCCCCGTCTTCAACGGCCTCACCGACGACTGGCACCCCACCCAGATGCTGGCCGACGTCCTCACGATGACGGAGCACTGCGCCAAGCCGCTGGAGCGGATCGCCTTCGCCTACCTCGGCGACGCGCGCTTCAACATGGGCAACTCCTACCTGGTGACCGGCGCGCTGCTGGGCATGGACGTACGGATCGTCGCGCCGAAGGCGTACTGGCCGGCCGAGCCGGTCGTGACCGCGGCCCGCGAGCTGGCGGCCGGGAGCGGCGCCCGGATCACCCTCACCGAGGACCTCGACGAGGGCGTCGGTCAGGCCGATTTCGTGCTGACCGACATCTGGGTGTCCATGGGCGAGCCCAAGGAGGTCTGGGACGAGCGGATCGAGGCGCTGTCCCCGTACGCCGTCACGATGGACGTGCTGCGCGCCACCGGGAACCCGGACGTGAAGTTCATGCACTGCCTGCCGGCCTTCCACGACCTCGGCACCAAGGTGGCGCGGGAGATCCACGAGCGGCACGGGCTGGAGTCGCTGGAGGTGACGGACGAGGTGTTCGAGTCCGCGCACTCGGTCGTCTTCGACGAGGCGGAGAACCGCCTGCACACCATCAAGGCCGTCCTCGTCGCGACGCTCGCGGAGCCCGGCGCATAGTCATGCGCTCCGCTCCGCGGTGGTCGGACCGGCGCCCCGGCCGGTCGCGGCGCTAGAAGGCGGGCCGGGCCGGCAGGGTGAACCACACGGCCTTGCCGTGCGGGGTGCGGCGATGGCCGCAGGCCGAGCTGAGGGTCCGGATCAGCAGCAGGCCGCGGCCGTGCTCCTGCCAGGGGTCGGGGTGCGCGTCGTCCGCGCGGGGGGCGGTGAGGTCGGCGGGGGCCTGTGGGTCCCCGTCGTGGACCTCGACCTGGCACCCGTTGGCCAGCAGCTCCACGACCAGCTCGATCGGGGCGCCGGTGGGCGTGTGCTCGACGGCGTTGGCGACCAGCTCGGCGGTGAGCAGTTCCGCGGTGTCGCTGTCGGCGGGGGCGTCGATGTCGGAGAGGGCCGTGCGGATCAGGGCACGGGCGATGGGTACGGCCGCGTTCGTGTGCGGCAGGGTGATCCGCCAGGCGGAGGCGTCGGGCAAGGCAGGACCGTCCGTTCCGTGGGGTCGTGGGGCGGTGGGGTCGTGGGAAATCCTGTTTTCAACGATACGAAGTGGAAATGTCGTGCCGTAGGGCACCCCGACGTGAGCGCGAGGGACGTCGGCCATCACGGGTTCGGGACCTTCGGTGCGTGTGGCGGACCGGGTTCGCCGGGGGATCGGATCCGATCCGTATCGCGTTTCTGTGACGGCGGTCACGAGCCGGTGATACCTTCGGGAGGGTGAGCCCCTTCCTTGGTTCCACAGCAGCGACCGAACGCTGGCGCCACCTGCGGGTGGACCTGCGCGAAGGCGTCGCCACCGTCACCCTCGACCGCCCCGAGAAGCTGAACGCGCTCACCTTCGGCGCCTACGCCGATCTGCGCGACCTGCTCGCCGAACTGTCCAGGGAGCGTTCCGTACGCGCCCTCGTGCTCGGCGGAGAGGGGCGCGGGTTCTGCTCCGGCGGCGACGTCGACGAGATCATCGGCGCCACCCTCGCGATGGACACCGCCCAGCTCCTCGACTTCAACCGGATGACCGGCCAGGTGGTCCGCGCCCTGCGCGAATGCCCCTTCCCGGTGATCGCCGCCGTCCACGGGGTCGCCGCCGGCGCCGGGGCCGTCATCGCGCTCGCCGCCGACTTCCGCATCGCCGACCCCACCGCCCGCTTCGCCTTCCTCTTCACCCGCGTCGGCCTCTCCGGCGGCGACATGGGCGCCGCGTACCTGCTGCCCCGGGTCGTCGGGCTCGGCCACGCCACCCGGCTCCTGATGCTGGGGGAGCAGGTCAGGGCGGCGGAGGCCGAGCGGATCGGGCTGCTGAGCGAGGTCACCGAGGAGGGCAAGGCCGCCGCGCGGGCCGCCGAACTCGCCGCGCACCTCGCCGCCGGCCCCACCCTCGCGTACGCGCAGACCAAGGCGCTGCTCACCGCCGAGCTGGACATGCCGCTCGCCGCCTCCGTGGAACTGGACGCCAACACCCAGGCGCTGCTGATGCACGGCGAGGACTACCGGGAGTTCCACGCGGCCTTCACCGGGAAGCGGCCGCCCGAGTGGAAGGGCAGGTAGCGCGATGCCGGACCCCGCTGTCCCGGACCCCGCTGGATCGGGCCCCGCCGTCCCAGAAAGTGCCGCACTGAGGGTCGCCGTCGTGGGCGGCGGGCCGGGCGGGCTGTACGCCGCCGCGCTGCTGGCCCGGCAGGGGCACGCGGTGGAGGTCTGGGAGCGCAACGCCCCCGACGACACCTTCGGCTTCGGAGTGGTGCTCTCCGACGAGACTCTCGGCGGGATCGAGGCCGCCGACGCCGTCGTCCACGCCGCCCTGAGCGCGGAGTTCATCCGCTGGGACGACGTGGACATCGTGCACCGGGGCTGGCTGCTGACCTCCGGGGGCCACGGCTTCGCCGCGCTCGGACGCCGCCGCCTCCTGGAGATCCTGCACGAGCGGTGCGCGGGCCTCGGGGTCCGGCTGCGCTTCCGCGCCGAGGCGCCCGACCCGCGGGCGCTCGCGGCCTCGTACGACCTGGTGGTCGCGGCGGACGGGGTGCACAGCCCGGTCCGGGAGAGCGGGGCGGCGCACTACCGGCCGACGGTCACGGGCGGGCGGTGCCGGTACATCTGGCTGGCCGCGGACTTCGCCCTCGGCGCCTTCCGCTTCGAGATCGCCGAGACCGAGCACGGGGTGATGCAGCTGCACGCCTACCCCTATGCGGCGGATTCCTCCACGGTGATCGTCGAGATGCGCGAGGAGGTCTGGCGGCGGGCCGGCTTCGACCTGTGCGACGAGGAGGAATCGGCGGCGCGCTGCGCGAAGATCTTCAGCGAGGCCCTGCGGGGACGGCCGCTGCGCGGGAACCGCTCGGCGTGGACCCGGTTCCGCACCGTCGTCAACGAGCGCTGGTCCCACGGGAACGTGGTGCTGATCGGCGACGCGGCGCACACCGCGCACTTCTCGATCGGGTCGGGCACCAAACTGGCCGTCGAGGACGCGCTCGCGCTGGCGCGGGCCCTGGAGGCGGAGAAGGACGTTCCCACCGCCCTGGCCGCCTACGAGAGCGCGCGGCGGCCGGCCGTGGCCTCCACCCAGCGGGCGGCGGCCGCCAGCATGCGGTGGTTCGAGGAGCTTGCCGGATACGTGGACCAGCCCGCCCGGCAGTTCGCCTTCAACCTCCTCACCCGCAGCAGGCGGGTCACCCACGGCAACCTGCGGCTGCGCGACCCGCGCTTCACGCGGGCGGTGGAACGCGAGTTCGGCTGCCCCGACGGGGACGGCGAGGGCCCGGACCACGAGGGAACGCCGCCGATGTTCACCCCGTTCACCCTGCGGGGGCTGACCCTGCGCAACCGGGTCGTGGTGTCCCCGATGGACATGTATTCCGCGACCGGAGGGGCCTCGGCGGCTGGAGGGGCTTCCGCGACCGGAGGGGCCCCGGCCTCGGCGACCGGGGGCGAGGGCGAGGGCGTACCGGGCGACTTCCACCTCGTCCACCTCGGCGCGCGGGCGCTGGGCGGGGCCGGGCTGGTGATGACGGAGATGGTCTGCGTCAGCGCCGAGGGCCGCATCACCCCGGGCTGCACGGGCCTGTACACCTCGGAGCAGACGGCCGCCTGGGCGCGCATCGCCGACTTCGTGCACACCTGCGCACCCGGAACCGCGCTGGGCGTGCAGCTCGGCCACTCGGGCCGCAAGGGCTCGACCCGGCTGATGTGGGAGGGCATGGACCTCCCCCTGCCCGAGGGCAACTGGCCGCTGGTGGCCGCCTCGGCGCTGCCGTACCGGCCGGGGGTCTCGGCCGTCCCGCGCGCCCTGACCGCCGCCGACCTCGCCGCCGTGCGCTCGGATTTCGCGGCCGCCGCCGTCCGGGCCGCCGACGCCGGCTTCGACCTGCTGGAACTGCACTGCGCGCACGGCTACCTGCTCTCCGGGTTCCTCTCCCCGCTGACCAACCGGCGCACCGACGCCTACGGCGGCCCGCTGGAGAACCGGCTCCGCTTCCCGCTGGAGGTCTTCGACGCGGTCCGCGCCGTCTGGCCCGCGGACCGGCCGATGACGGTCCGCCTCTCGGCCACCGACTGGGCGCCCGGCGGCACCTCGCCCGAGGACGCCGTGGCCGTCGCCGAGGCCTTCGCGGCCCACGGGGCCGACGCCATCGACGTCTCCACCGGCCAGGTGGTGGCGGAGGAGACCCCCGAGTACGGGCGCTCGTACCAGACCCCGTACGCCGACCGCATCCGCAACGCCCTGGGCGTACCGGTGATCGCGGTCGGGGCGATCTCCTCCTGGGACGACGTCAACTCCCTGCTCCTGGCGGGCCGCGCCGACCTCTGCGCACTCGGCCGCCCCCACCTCTACGACCCGCACTGGACCCTGCACGCGGCCGCCGAGCAGTCCTACACGGGCCCGGCCGCACCCTGGCCCGCCCCCTACCGGGCCGGCAGCCGCAAACCGCCGACCGGGCGGGACTAGGCCGTCCTCAGGGTCAGGCACTCGTGGCAGTGGCAGGGCTCCGGGTGCGGCCAGTCGGGCCAGGCACCCGAGCGGAGCTCCCAGGCGTGGCGTTCCATCAGGACGGCGGCCTCCCGGGCGCCGGCCTCGTCCGCGAAGCCCGAGAACTCGGCGAGCCGCAGCACGGCCGGGCTGCGTACGAGCCGCGCCCGGAACCCGTACAGGTGGCGGGTGGCGACGTACGCCCAGCGGTACCCGCGGTCGTGCCGGGGCCGGCCGATGACCTGGCAGTCGTCCCAGCCGCTCGCCCGGTCGTGGACGTACACCTTGGCGCCGCCCTTGAACATCTTCGTGCCCGGGCGCTGGCCCTGGCCGCCCTCGCCGTAGCGCCGCCACAGGACCACGTTGGCGGCCAGCATCCAGAGCGGTTCGAGGGGTTCACCGGCCTCGTCGGTGGGCTCCGCCGGCGGGCTCACGTCGCGGTCACCGCCACCTTCAGGCGGTCCTCGACCGGGGTGTAGCCCAGGCGCTGGTAGACCCCGTTGCTGGTGGGGTTGGCCAGGTCCGTGAAGAGCAGCACCTCCGAGGCGCCGGCCGCGTACGCCGCCTCGCTCGTGGCATGGGTGACCCCGGCGGCGTAGCCGCGGCCGCGGAGCTCGCGCGGGGTGTAGACCGGGCCGATGCGGCTCACCGAGCGGATCGGGCGGAAGAACCCGGCCAGCGAGACCGGGTTCCCGGCGTCCTCCCAGAGCAGCATCCCGCCGTACGAGAGCCGGTCGCGCAGGGCGGCTTCGGAGGCGGCTCCGCCCTCCCCGGACTCCTGCTTGAAGGCGGTGACCCAGTCCAGCAGCAGCGGGAGGTCGGCCTCGCCCGCGGGCCGGGCCCGCCCGGACGGGGCCGGGTCGGGGGCGAGGAGCCCGGCGAGCCGGTAGAGGCGGTTCTCCTCGGCGACCCCGGTGGGCTTCCCCCAGGCGGCGGCCAGCGCCAGGGCGTCCTCGCGGCGGGCGTTGACGGCGTCGACCCCGGCCAGCAACGGATCGGAGCCGAGCGCTGCTCCCAGCTCCGGGAGCGCCTCGGCGGGCACCGTGCCGACCAGCATCGGGTACGGCGGGGTGCGCAGCAGGGCGCCCGCTACGGTCCCGTCCCCGCCGGTCCACCAGCCGAAGAGGGGCTCGGCGGAGCCGTAGGCGTCGAGACCCCGCCGCTCCAGGGCGTCGATCACGGTCAGCAGGATGGTGTTGGCGACGGGATCGGCGGCGACGGCCGGCCGCGCCGCGGCCAGATAGGCCGTCAGGTCCGAAGTCAAGGTCCAGGGCATGGGACATGGTGACCCGCGTCCGTCCCGCGGCGCAGCCCGTTTTCCGCCCGGCCGCGCGCCCGCCTGTCTGCCCGCCCGCCCGCCCGCGCCCGCCCGCCGTGGCGGGTCAGCTCGGCAGCCACCCCGGCCACCACGGCGGCACGTTGTCCGGCCCGCACAGCCCCGAATCCCCCGGATACCCGTCCAGCGTGCCCCTGACGGCGAAGAACCCGATCACCAGCACCGCCAGTACGAGGACCACCGGCACCATCCGCAGCAGCGGGTGCCTGCGCGGCGTGAGCATCGCGACCATCACCGCGCACACCGCGAAGCCCACCACCAGGACCGGGAGCAGGAAGGTCAGCTCGAACCGGCCGCCCGCGTCCCAGCCCGCGTCGCAGTAAGCGCGTGCGTGGGACGAGAGGGCGATCGCCAGGCATCCGGCCGCGGCGCCCAGCAGCCCGGAAGCGACCTTCACGAGGACACCGGTCCAATAGCGGGTGGCAGGGGAAGGGGCAGGAGCCGGGACCGGGACCGGGTCCTCGGGCATGGGCTCGGTTCTGACTCGGTGCGGGGGGCGCGGGCGCTCGGATCTCGTCACAAGATCAGATGACGTGACGGCCCCGGCTACGGTTCCACGAACCCGGCCCCGAGGTCCCGCAGCCGGTCGTGGAGCTCGGCGAAGACCGCCGCCGAGCGGTCGCCCGGCCAGTCCGCCGGGAGGAGCTCCCGGGGCAGCCCGGGATCCGCGTACGGGAGGCGGCGCCAGGTGTCCAGGGCGAGGAGGTAGGCGCGGTAGGCGGCCTCCGGCTCCGGCGGCGGAGCCGACTGGAGGGCGCGCAGGGCCGGTTCGTGGAGGTCGAGGAACTCCTCGTGCTGTTTGGCCAGCGCGGCCAGGTCCCACCAGCGGGACACGGACTCGGCCGTGGGGGCGAAGCCGAGGTGGGCGCCGCGGAACAGCTCCACGTACGCCGTCAGGTGCAGCCGGTCCAGCGTGCGCCGGGTCTCCCCGTACAGGTGCGCCGGGGCGATCCACACGCCCGGAGAGACCGCGCCGAAGCCGAGCCGGGAGAGCCGAGAGCGCAGCAGGTGGCGCTTGGCGCGCTCCTGCTCCGGGACGGAGAAGACGGCCAGCAGCCACTCCTCGGACCGGCGCGGAGCCCCGTAGATCCGCCGGTCGCCGTCCTCCAGGAGCTCGCGGGCCTCCTCGGAGAGCTCGTACGCCGCGGAGCCGTCCGCGGCCCGCGCGGGCAGCAGGAAGCCGCGCCGCTTCAGCCGGGACACCGACGAGCGGACGGACGGGGCGTCCACGCCGGCCGCGCCCAGCAGGCGCACCAGCGCGGACACCGGGACCGGGCCTTCGAAGGCCCGCCCGTAGGCTCCGTAGAACGTGACGATCAGGGATCGCGGGGGATGTAGCTCGGCCACGGGTTCACTCTAGGGCGTGTCCACTAGGTCCTGCCCGGCTGGTCAGGCGGGGTGGAGGGATCGTCCTCGCGCAACCGGAAGCGCTGCAGCTTGCCCGTCGCCGTCCGCGGCAGGGTGGGCAGGAAGACGAAGGTGCGCGGGCACTTGTGCGGGGCCAGCTCGCTGCGCATGAAGGTGCGCAGGGCGTCCTCGGTGAGGACGACGCCCTCCCGGGGGACGGTGTACGCGACCACGATCTGTCCGCGCCGCTCGTCCGGACGGCCGACCACCGCCGCCTCCAGGACGTCGGGGTGGCGCAGCAGGGCCTCCTCCACCTCGGGGCCCGCGATGTTGTACCCCGCCGAGATGATCATGTCATCGGCCCGGGCCACGTAGCGGAAGTAGCCCTCCGGATCGCGGACGTAGGTGTCGCCCGTGACGTTCCAGCCGTCCCGCACGTACTCGCCCTGCCGCGGGTCGGCCAGATAGCGGCAGCCCACCGGTCCCCTGACGGCCAGCAGCCCCGGCTCGTTGTCCGGGACCGGGCGGCCCGCCCCGTCCACCACCCGGGCCTGCCAGCCCGGCACCACGCGGCCCGTCGTGCCGGGGCGGATGTCCTCGTCGGCGGCGGAGATGAAGATGTGCAGCAGCTCGGTCGCGCCGATCCCGTTGATGATCCGCAGGCCCGTCCGCTCGTACCAGGCCTGCCAGGTGGCCGCCGGCAGGTTCTCGCCCGCCGAGACGCAGCGGCGCAGCGCGCACAGGTCGTAGGCGCCCGTGTCGTACGGGCCCAGCGTGTCCAGCATCGACCGGTACGCGGTGGGCGCCGTGAACAGCACCGACACCCGGTGCTCGGCGAGCGCGGGCAGCAGCCGGCGCGGGGACCCGTCCGCCAGCAGCAGGGCCGAGGCGCCGGCCCGCAGCGGGAAGACCACCAGCCCGCCGAGGCCGAAGGTGAAGCCGAGCGGCGGGCTGCCCGCGAAGACGTCGTCGGGGCGGGGGCGCAGCACCCGGCGGGAGAAGGTGTCGGCCACCGCGAGCAGATCGCGGTGGAAGTGCATGCAGCCCTTGGGGCGCCCGGTGGTGCCCGAGGTGAAGGCGATCAGCGCGACGTCGTCGGCGGAGGTCTCCACCGCCGCGAAGGGCTCCGCGTGCCGCTCGGCGGCGGCCAGGCGCAGCAGGTCGTCCGGGGCCCCGCCGCCGTACGCGGTGATCCGCAGGCCCGGGACCTGCGCCTTGACCAGGTCGTCGACCGCGTCGGCGTGGCACAGGGCGTGGCTCACCCGGGCCATCGCGCACACCGTGGCCAGCTCCGTCGCGCGCTGCTGGGCCAGTACGGTGACGGCCACCGCGCCCGCCTTCATCACCGCCAGCCAGCAGGCGGCGAGCCAGGGGCCGGTGGGTCCGCGCAGGAGCACGCGGTTGCCGGGGACGACACCGAGATCGGTGGTGAGGACGTGCGCCAGCCGGTCGACGCGGGCGTGCAGCTCCCCGTACGACCACACCGTGCCGTCCGCGCCGCGGAAGGCGGGGCGGTCGGGGCCGAACCGGGCGATGGTGGCGTCGAGCAGCTCCACGCCACAGTTGAGCCGGTCGGGATAGGCCAGTTCGGGGAGTTCGAAGAGGAGCTGCGGCCATGCGTGCGCGGGCGGCAGATGGTCGCGGGCAAAGGTGTCACGGTGAGCGGAAGGCATGAGCTCCAAGGCGGGTTCGCCCCCTTGCAACGGTCCGGACCCGGGGTCGGGCCGGACCCTCCGTATGGACCTTGAGGAACCGGTGGTGCCTGGTGTGCCGGTGAGCCGGTGGAACCGAATCTGTGGAGCCTGCCGTGCGGTCGCAGCACGAGCGTATCGTCATGGTGACGGCAGTCAACAGGACGCGATAGAGGCTGGGGCATTCGGATGACCGGATTCGCGGGATCCGCAGGATTCGCGCTCGGGGCGGACCAGGAGGAGTGGTGCGCGCGGTTGCGCGCACTGGCGGCCGGACGGCTGCGGCCGCTGGCGGAGAAGGGGGAACCGGGCCGGGTCAACCGGCCGCTGCTCGCCGCGCTGGGCGAAGAGGGCTTGCTGGAACGGGTGTTCACCTCGGGCGCGCTGGAACTGTGCCTGCTGCGCGAGTCCCTCGCCTACGGCTGCACGGAGGCCGAGACGGCGCTGGCCCTCCAGGGGCTGGGCGCGTACCCGGTCCTCAGGTCGGGCAGCGACGCGCAGCGCGAGCGCTGGCTGCCCGGGGTGCGCTCCGGCCGGACGGTGGCGGCCTTCGCGCTGAGCGAGCCCGGAGCCGGCTCGGACGCGGGGGCGCTGGAACTCGAAGCCGTGCGGGAGGTGCGGAACGGCGTGGCGGGCTGGCGGCTCGACGGGCGCAAGTGCTGGATCTCCAACGCCCCCGAGGCCGACTTCTACACCGTCTTCGCCCGCACCGGCGAGGGCCCGGGAGCCAAGGGGATCACCGCCTTCCTGGTCCCCGCGGACCGGCCGGGGCTCTCCGGCGAGGCCCTCGACATGCTCTCCCCGCACCCGATCGGGGCGCTGGCCTTCGACGGGGTCCCGGTCGGCCCGGACGACCTGCTCGGCGAGCCGGGGCGCGGCTTCCGGGTGGCCATGGACACCCTGAACCTCTTCCGGCCCAGCGTGGGCGCCTTCGCCGTCGGCATGGCCCGGGCCGCGCTGGACGCGACGGTGGCGCACACGGCGGCCCGTACGGCCTTCGGCGGGGTACTGGCGGACCTTCAGGCCGTGGCGCACCGGGTGGCCGAGATGGCGACGCGGACCGAGGCCGCCCGGCTCCTGGTCTACGCGGCGGCCGGGGCCTACGACGCCGACTCCCGCTCCCCGGAGGTGCCGCGGCGGGCGGCCATGGCGAAACTGCTGGCCACGGAGACGGCGCAGTACGTGGTCGACCACGCCGTGCAGCTGCACGGCGCGGTCGCGCTGCGCCGGGGCCACCTGCTGGAACACCTCTACCGGGAGGTACGGGCGCCGAGGATCTACGAGGGGGCGAGCGAGGTGCAGCGCACGATCATCGCGAAGGAGCTCTACCGGGACCTCGGCGCTCGCGGGGAAGCCCGGACGGCGGTGGTGGAGGCGTGAGCCTGGAACGGATCAACCCGCAGGAGCTGTCCCCGGCGACGGGCTTCTCGCACGCCGTCGTCGCGAGCGGGGGCCGGCTGGTG
Organism: Streptomyces sp. NPDC054956; assembly: GCF_053609185.1. NCBI lineage: Bacteria > Bacillati > Actinomycetota > Actinomycetes > Kitasatosporales > Streptomycetaceae > Streptomyces > Streptomyces sp. NPDC054956. The sequence goes on from NZ_JBSGXB010000009.1 coordinate 43,526, forward strand.
TTCCTGGCGGGGCAGACGGCGCTCGACGGCGCGGGCAAGGTGGTGGGCCGGACGCTGCCGGAGCAGTTCGAGCGGGCGCTGGCCAATCTGCTGGAGGCGCTGGCGGGGGCGGGCGGTGCGCCGGCCGATCTGGCCCGGGTCACCGTGTACGCGACGGACGTGGCCGACTACCGGGCCTGTGCGCCGGAACTCGGCCGGATCTGGCGCTGGTTGGCCGGGCGCGAGTACCCGGCGATGGCGGTGGTGGGAGTGGTCCGGCTGTGGGACGAGGAGGCGCTCGTGGAGATCGACGGGCTCGCGGTCCTTCCGTAGCCGCTTCGCCGCTTCCGCAGGGACTCCTGCGAGGATTTCCGCAGGTCAGAGCGGTTGCCTTTGACAGTGGGCGGGGGAGGGGGGAGGGTTGAAATGCCCCTTTGTGGGATAAATCCGCCCTCATTTTCGGAGGTGCATGAACATGCGCCGTGGGTTCGTTGCGGCAGCCGTGGCAGGGGCCGCCGGGATCACGCTCGCTCTGATGCCCGTCAGCAGCGCCTTCGCCTCGGGTCTGCCGCAGACGTATCGGTGTTCCGACTGGCGTGGGGACAACTGGGACACCTGGTGGCGTTACTGCTGCGATCCCTCGCGCGGGAACGACCGTCCCAGCTGGTGCTGGGACAACAGCAACTGGAACGACGGCTGGCGCAATGACAGCTGGAACAGCAACTGGGACAACAGCAACTGGAACAACGACAACTGGAACGACGGCCGGCACGACGGCCGTCACGACCACGACAACTGGAACAACGACTGGCGCGACGGCGGCCGGAACGACGGCCGCGGCGACTGGAACAACAACTGGAACGACTGAGTTCCGGCCGCCCGCCCCCGCCCGATCCGAGGCGGGGGCTTCGGCGTGCGCCCGGCGTCAGCCCCGGCTCTCCAGCAGGTTCCCCATCCACTCCTCGATCCCCGCCACCGTCCGCGGCAGGGCGCCCGACATCAGCCGGGCCCCCTCGGCGGTGATCACCAGGTCGTCCTCGATGCGGACGCCGATGCCGCGCAGCTCCGGGGGCAGGGTCTCGTCGTCGGGCTGGAGGTAGAGGCCGGGCTCGACCGTGAGGACCTGGCCCTCCTCCAGGATTCCGTCCAGGTAGGCATCGGCCCGCGCCTGCGCGCAGTCGTGCACGTCCAGCCCCAGCATGTGCCCGCTGCTGCACAGGGTGTAGCGCCGGTGCAGGTCGCCCTCCGCGTGCTTGAGCACGCCCCACTCCGCGAGCCCCTCGGCGATCACGCGCATCCCGGCCCGGTGGAAGTCGCGGAAGCTCGCGCCCGGCCGCAGCGCGGCCATGCCCGCGTCCTGCGCGGCCAGCACCAGCTCGTACACCTGGCGCTGGACGGGGGAGAACCGTCCCGAGAGCGGGAGGGTGCGGGTGATGTCGGCGGTGTAGAGGCTGTCGGTCTCCACGCCCGCGTCCAGCAGGAGCAGCTCGTCGCCGCGGAGCCGGCCGTCGTTGCGGATCCAGTGCAGGACGCACGCGTGCGCGCCCGACGCGGCGATCGTCTCGTACCCGGTGCCGTTGCCCTCCGCCCGGGCGCGGCGGTTGAAGACCCCCTCGATCCAGCGCTCCCCGCGCGGGTGGGCCAGCGCGCGCGGGAGGTCCCGTACGACGTCCTCGAAACCGGTGGTGGTGTGGTCGACGGCCAGCTGCAGCTGGTCCACCTCCCACGCGTCCTTGACCAGACGCAGCTCGGAGAGCGCGGCGCCGAGCTCCTTGTCCGTGGAGGCGTTGCGCCCGGACGGGGAGCCGAGCGCGTCCAGGTGGGCGCAGCGGATGCCGGAGAGGCGCTCGGCCTCCGCCAGGTCGGGGCGGCGGCCCACCCAGAACTCCCCGTAGCGGCGGTCCCGGTAGAACTCCTCGGTGCCGTCCCCGCGCGAGGAGCGGGGGCGCAGGTAGAGGACGGCCTCGTGGGCGTGCGGGCCGGCGGGCTCCAGCACCAGGACGTGGCCCACCTGGTCCTCGCCGGTGAGCCCGGTCAGCCAGGCGTACGCGGTGTCCGGCCGGAAGCGGTAGTCGCAGTCATGGGTGCGGGCGCGCAGTTCCCCGGCCGGGATGATCAGGCGCTCGCCGGGGAAGCGGGCGGAGAGGCGGGCGCGGCGGGCCGGGGTGAGCGCGTACGCGGGGACGCGGTCGGACTCGGGGAGCGGTGAGGCGGCCCAGTCGGACGCCATGAACCGGGACAACTCCGGTGATACCGGCAGGTCGTGGCTGCCGATGTTGAGGCCGGTGGTGGGGCGGGAGTGGGGGTCGGTCACGGGAGCTCCCTCAAGAAGATGCGAACTGGTGGGCGCACGGGTCTTGTCAGTGCAATTTCACATTACTATGTTACAGGTCACACAGCGGCTCGTTAACCCCCGTCAAACGCCGCGTGAAGCAGGGCAGTTCACGCACCACTTCCCCCACCTCCCCTCCCAACAGGAGTCATTGGTGTCCCAGCACAAAGCTGTGCGTACGTCTCTCCTCTCCGCCGCCGTCGCCGTCACCCTCCTCGCCACCGCGGGCCAGGCCGTGACCCAGGCGGCCGAGACCGGCGCCGGTGCGGGCGTCCCGGGCATCACCGCGCCCGACACCTTCGCCGCGGGCGCCCCGGGCGCCAACCCGTTCGACGAGGTCGACCACCTCGCGGACGCGCCGAAGACGGACCCGGCCCCCGCTCCGGCCCCCGGCGGCCAGGCCGTCACCGACGGCAAGGTCCCGGGCCCCGTGACCAAGCCCGCCGCCGCGAGCACCACGAAGAGCGGCAAGCTCGCCGCCTCCTCCGCCGCCTCCGCCCAGGGCGTGGCCGCCGGCGTCCCCTGCACCCTTGACGGGATCACGAACCTCACCCCCGAGCAGTTCGCCGACTTCCTCGCCGACCCGGCCGTCAGCGCCGGCACCGGCGGCTGCCTCTCGGGCCTCATCTGGACCTGGGACGCCCGCCTGGCCCCGGTCATGTCCGACGCCCACGTCCAGGCCGTCTCGCGCCGGATATCCACCCTGGCCGCCTCCCACGACGGCCAGAACTCCTCGCACCTGGAGGAGATGTTCACCTACCTGCACGCGGTGGCCTACCACGACTACTCGCGCACCGAGATAGACGTCACCGACGCCCCGACCGTGAACGCGATGCGCCAGGCCGTCGCCGACTTCGGCGCCGCCGCCCGCACCTTCGACGCCACCGCCTCCAACGCCCGCACCCTGCGCGAGGCCCTCTACGCCGCCAGCGCCCCCGGCCTGCGCCAGCACCAGCTCGGGCTCATCAAGAAGGTCCTGGCCACCATGGACGCGTCGCACCCCGCGACGAACCAGGACGCCACCTGGGCCGGCGCCGCGCTCGCCGCCCTCTCCGTCAACTACCTCGGCGTGTACCCGGGCAACCTGGACACCGCGTTCCAGAACGCGGCCGCCGGCGACGCCTCGTACCGCGCCGCCTTCAAGGACTTCGCGAACTACGGCCACCTCAAGGGCACCCGCAACGCCTGGGTGGCGCGCGACGCGCTGGGCGAGTACGGCCGCTTCGGCCAGATCGCGAGCCTCAAGGACGGGGTCGTCGCCGACCTCGGCACGCTGCTGGGCACGGCCAGGGCAGCCTTCGGCGACGGCAGCGAGCAGTGGGCGAAGGTCGTCTCCTGGCTCAACTTCTACGAGGCGTGCAAGCCGTACGGGGTGTGCAAGGAGGACATCGAGAAGCAGCTCTTCCCGAACACCTACACGTACGACAACGGCGCCATCAAGGTCCGCACCGCCCTCGACCGGGCCACCGTCGACCAGCTCTACTACGCGAGCAAGCAGGTCAAGACGCAGTACCACCGCGTGCTGGGCACCGACCAGCCGCTCGCCGGGGACACCAACGCCACGCTGAACATCGTGCTCTACGCCTCCCGCGCCGACTACGTGAACTACCACCCGATCCTCACGGGGTACGGCACCAACAACGGCGGCATCTACATCGAGAACGGCGCCACCTTCTACACTTACCAGCGCCGCGTCCCGCAGGACTCCTCGCTCACCCTCGAGGAGCTCTTCCGCCACGAGTACACGCACTACCTCAACGGCCGCTTCGCCGTCCCCGGCACCTTCGGCCAGGGCGCCTGGTACCAGGGCGACCGTACGACCGCCATGGACGAGGGCACCGCCGAGTTCTTCGACGGCGCGACCCGCGACAACGGCATCGCCGTCCGCAAGTCGCTCGTCCGGGGGATCATCAACGACACGGCCGGCGGCGGCCCGCGCATGACGGTGGACCGGCTGCTGCACGCCACCTACGACGGCGACGGGTTCCGCTTCTACAACTACGCGGGCACCTTCTTCGAGTTCCTGTGGGCCGAGCGCCCCTCGCTCCTCAAGGAGATGTACGGCCACCTGCGCGCCGACAACCCGGCGGGCTTCGACGCCTGGCGCAACCGGATGGGCCAGGACGCCGCCCTCCAGCGCGACTACGACCGCTTCCTCGACGCCCAGATCGCCAAGGTCGACCAGCTGTACGTGCCGAACACCTCCTTCACCCCGAACGCCCAGCTGCGCGACGCGGCGCTCGCGGACGTGAAGACCTCCTTCCGGACGGCCACGTACAGCAACCCGGACTGCGTGGAGAACGGCGACCCCGGCAAGCGCCGCTTCACCTGTACCGGCAAGATCACCGCGAACCTGAAGGACTGGCGCAGCGAGGACCAGAACTTCAAGGACATGTCCGAGACGGTCGACTACTTCATCCTCGACCGGGCGGGCGCGGCCTCGAACAACCTGGCCGACATGAACTGTTCCTTCGGTCCCACGGAGATCTGGAGCAACCACGTCGCGGGCACCGCGAGTTACAGCTGCGAGGGGCCGCTGCGCAGCTGACCGGCCGCGGGCCGGTCCCGTCCCGGACCGGCCCGTTCCCCTCTCTTCCAGGCTTCTAAAGAATGTGACATATTACTGTCGTGGCCAAGAGAACTTCCCTGGACGTCGTGATCATCGGCGCCGGCGTCGTCGGAGCCGCGTGCGCGTACTACGCGGCACGCGCAGGACTGAGCGTGGCCGTCGTCGACCGCGGCCCGGTGGCGGGCGGCACGACCGGCGCCTGCGAAGGCAACCTCCTCGTCTCCGACAAGGAGGCGGGCCCGGAACTCGACCTCGCGCTGCTGTCGGGACGCCTGTGGCGCGAACTCGCGCTCGCGCTCCCCGAGGAGATCGAGTACGAGACCAAGGGCGGCCTGGTCGTCGCGGCCGACGAGGCCACGGTGAAGGGGCTACGGGGCTTCGCGGAAGGCCAGCGCGGCGCCGGGGTCGACGCGGTGGAGGTCGGGCCGGAGGAACTGCGCGAGCTGGAGCCCCACCTGGCTCCGGGCATGGCGGGCGGCTTCCACTACCCGCAGGACTCGCAGGTCCAGCCCGCCCAGGCGGCGGCCCGGCTGCTGGCGGCCTCGGGGGCGCGGACGTACCTCGGCGAGGAGGTGACGGAGCTGCTGCTCGGCCCCTCGGGGTCCATCCGCGGCGTCCGCACGCCCCGCAGGGAACTCCTCGCCCCGGCCGTGGTCAACGCGGCCGGCACCTGGGGCGGCGCGGTGGCCGCACTGGCCGGGGCCACCCTGCCGGTGCTGCCCCGGCGGGGGTTCGTCCTGGTGACGGAGCCGCTGCCCCGGGTGGTGCGGCACAAGGTCTACGCGGCGGACTACATCGCCGACGTGGCGAGCGGGTCGGCGGCGCTGCAGTCCTCCGGAGTGGTCGAGGGGACGCCGGCGGGCCCGGTGCTCATCGGTGCCACCCGGGAGCGGGTGGGCTTCGACCGCTCGCTGTCGACGGAGGCGCTGAGGCGGCTGGCGTCGCAGGCGGTGGCGCTGTTCCCGGTGCTGTCGACCGTCAAGGTCCTCCGCACGTACCACGGGTTCCGCCCGTACCTGCCGGACCACCTCCCGGCGATCGGCCCGGACCCCCGGGTGCCGGGACTCCTCCACGCCTGCGGCCACGAGGGCGCGGGCATCGGCCTGGCCCCCGCAACGGGCACCCTGATCACGTCAGCCCTGACGGGAAGCACCCCCCTGATGGACCCGGCCCCCTTCGCCCCGTCCCGCTTCGCGGATCACCCCGAATGACCGGGGGGCCGAGTTTGCCCACGTCAGAGGAATCGAGGAGGACGGACAGCGATGAGTGAAGCGACGAGGGGGCGGCGACGGTCGCCCCGGGAGCTGGTCGGCGGGGCGCCGGTGGAGAGTTGGAGCATCGGCTTCGACGGGCGCGAACTGCCCGCCCGGTCCGGGCAGAGCATCGCCGCCGTCCTCTGGTCCGCCGGCATCCTCGCCTGGCGCACCACCCGCGAGACCGGCTCCCCGCGCGGCGCGTTCTGCGGGATCGGGAGCTGCTACGACTGCCTCGTCACCGTCAACGACCGCCCGAACCAGCGCGCCTGCCTCGTGCCCGCCCGCCCCGGAGACCAGGTCACCACTCAGGAAGGAACCGGCCATGCCGACCTCACCGTCTGACCCCGCCGGGTCCGACCACGGCGCGGCCGACCGCACGGGGTCTGAGCGCACGGGGTCTGAGCGTGCAGGGGCCGCCCCCGCCGGGGCGGCCCCGGTGGCCGGCGGGCCGTGGGATCTCGCCGTGGTCGGTGCCGGACCCGCCGGGCTGGCCGCCGCCGTGGCCGCCGCCGGGCTCGGCCTGCGCGTCGTCCTCCTCGACGCGGGGGAGCGGCCCGGCGGGCAGTACTACCGGCACCCCGCGCCCGGACTCGGCGCGGCCCGCCCCGAGGCCCTGCACCACGACTGGGACGCCTTCGCCTCGCGCGAAGCCGCCCTGAGGGCCCACGAGGCCGCCGGGCGGATCGGCTACCTCCCCTTCCACCACGTCTGGACCGTCGTCCCCGAGGACACCGGCGCCCCCGCGTGGAACCTGCACGCCGTCGCCGGCCCCGAGGAGCGCGCCGTGAGCGTGACGGCCCGGGCCGTCCTGCTCGCCACCGGCGCCTACGAGCGCCAACTGCCCTTCCCCGGCTGGACCCTGCCCGGCGTCGTCGGGGCCGGCGGGGCCCAGGCCATGCTCAAGGGCGGGCTCGTGCTCCCGGGCCGGCGGGTGGTCGTCGCCGGGAGCGGGCCCCTGCTGCTCGCCGTGGCCGGCTCGCTCGCCGCCGCCGGGGCCCGCGTGCCCGCCGTGGTCGAGGCCGCCGCCTACACCGGCTACGCCGGCCACACGCCCGTCCTGCTCCGCAACCCCGCCAAGCTGGCCGAGGCGGCCACGTACGGCGGCGCCCTGGTCCGCCACGGCATCCGCCTCCTGACCCGGCACGCCGTCACCGAGGCCCACGGCTCCGACCGCGTCGAGGCCGTCACCGTGGCCCGCCTCGACCGCGACTGGCGTCCGGTTCCCGGCACCGCCCGCCGCATCCCCTGCGACGCCCTCGCCGTCGGCCACGGGCTCGTCCCGCAGCTGGAACTGGCGACCGGACTGGGCTGCGCCACCGCGGTCGGCCCGGACGGGGCCGTCGCCCTGGAGCTCGACGCCGAAGGCCGTACCTCCGTCCCCGGCATCTGGTCCGCCGGGGAGACCGGCGGCATCGGCGGAGCCCAGCTGGCCCTGGCCGAGGGGGAGATCGCCGCCCACGCCGTGGCCGGCCGGCCCGTCCCGGCCCGGCTCGCCCGGACCCGTACGAGGCTGCGCGCCTTCGCCGCCGCGATGGCCGCCGCGCACCGCCCCGGCCCCGGCTGGACCGGCTGGCTGCGCGAGGACACCGACGTGTGCCGCTGCGAGGAGGTCCCGGCCGGCCGGATCAGGGAGGCCGTCGAAGACCTGGGCGCGCGGGACGCCCGTACGGTCAAACTCCTCACCCGGGCCGGGATGGGCTGGTGCCAGGGCCGGATGTGCGGTCCGGCCGTCGCGGCACTGGCCGGAGGGGCCCCCGCGCCGGACCGCAGGCCGCTGTCCTGCCCGGTCCCGCTGGCCCACCTCGCCGAACTTCCCTCCTCCGACCACTGATCAGGGGCGCCGCGAGTCTTGTGGCCGCCTCGCACCCACTAGTAAAATGTCACACATCACTCTAGGGAGCATCCTCATGACCTTCGCGCACACCCCCGCGCCCGCCGCAGCGGACCACCGCACCCGTCCGTGGCACGGCATCATGGTCGCCACCGCATTGCCCCTGCGGGAAGACCTGAGCGTCGACTACGACGCCTACGCCGAGCACGTGGCCTGGCTGATCGCCAACGGCTGCGACGGCGTCGTCCCCAACGGCTCCCTCGGCGAGTACCAGACGCTGACCGAGGAGGAGCGCGCCCGCGTCGTCCGTACCGCCGTCGAGGCGGCCGGCGACGGCGCCCGCGTCATGCCCGGCGTGGCCGCCTACGGCAGCGCCGAATCCCGCCGCTGGGCCGACCAGGCCGCCGAGGCGGGCGCGGGCTCCGTCCTGCTGCTGCCCCCCAACGCCTTCCGGGCCGACGAGGACACCGTGCGCGCCCACTACGCCGAGGTCGCCCGCGCCGGGCTGCCCGTCGTCGCGTACAACAACCCCATCGACACCAAGGTGGACCTCGTCCCGTCCCTGCTCGCCAGGCTCCACGCCGACGGCTCCATCGTCGCCGTCAAGGAGTTCAGCGGCGACGTGCGGCGCGCCTACGAGATCGCCGAACTCGCCCCGGGCCTGGACCTGCTGATCGGCGCCGACGACGTCCTGCTCGAACTCGCCCTGGCCGGCGCCGTCGGCTGGATCGCCGGCTACCCCAACGCCCTCCCGCAGTCCTGCGCCACCCTCTACCGGGCCGCCGTCGCCGGAGACCTCACCACCGCGCTCCCGCTCTACAAGTCCCTCCACTCGCTGCTGCGCTGGGACTCCAAGACCGAGTTCGTCCAGGCCATCAAGCTCTCCATGGACCTGGCCGGCCGCCCCGGCGGCGCCACCCGCCCGCCGCGCTTCCCGCTGACCGGCGAGATCGACGCCGCCGTCCGCGCGGCCACCGAGAAGGCCCTCGCCGAGGGCCTCAACTAACACCGGGCCTCAACCAACCACGTCACCACGTCAGTCAGGGGAAAGCGGATGCGTACGCGCCACGTCTACCACGCGGTGGACTCGCACACCGAGGGCATGCCCACCCGGGTGATCACCGGGGGAGTCGGGGTGATTCCCGGCGCCACCATGGCCGACAAGCGGCTCCACTTCATCGAGCACCTGGACCACATCCGGACCCTGCTCATGTACGAGCCGCGCGGCCACTCCGCGATGAGCGGCGCGATCCTGCAGCCCCCGACCCGCCCGGACGCCGACTACGGCGTCCTCTACATCGAGGTGTCGGGCCTGCTCCCCATGTGCGGCCACGGCACCATCGGGGTCGCCACCGTCCTGGTCGAGACCGGCATGGTGCCCGTCGTCGAGCCGGTCACCACCGTCCGGCTGGACACCCCGGCCGGGCTGGTGAGCGTGGACGTCCGCGTCGAGGACGGAGCGGCCACCGCCGTCACCCTCACCAACGTTCCGTCCTTCAGCGTCGGGCTCGACCTCAAGGCGGAGGTCCCCGGGTACGGCACGGTCACCTACGACCTCGCCTACGGCGGGAACTTCTACGCCTTCGTCGAACTCGACGCCCTGGGCCTGCCCTTCGACCGGGAGCGCGGGGACGACCTCCTCGCCGCCGGACTGGCCGTCATGGACGCGATCAACGCCTCCGACGACAAGCCCGTCCACCCCGAGAACCCCGCGTTCTCCGGGGTCAAGCACGTCTACCTCGCCGCCCCCGGCTCCGACGCCCGCCGCTCCCGGCACGCGATGGCCATCCACCCCGGCTGGTTCGACCGCTCGCCCTGCGGTACGGGGACCAGCGCGCGCATGGCGCAGCTGCACGCCCGGGGGCAGCTGGCGCTGGACACGGACTTCGTCAACGAGTCCTTCATCGGCACCGAGTTCACCGGCCGGCTCGTCGGCGAGACCACCGTCGGCGGGCTCCCGGCCGTCGTGCCCACCGTCACCGGGCGGGCCTGGATCACCGGCACCGCCCAGTACTTCCTCGACCCGTCCGACCCCTTCCCCGGAGGGTTCCTGCTGTGATCACCGTTCGGACCGAGGACTACCACGCCGCCGGGGAGCCCTTCCGCATCGTCGACACCCTCGCGGCGGGCCTGCCTCCCGTGCCCGGCGACACGGTCGCCGAGCGCTGCGCCACCGCCATCGGACCGGGCGGCTCCGGCACGGCGCCGCGGCGGGGAGCCCTGGACGACGTACGAAGGTTCCTCGTCCAGGAGCCGCGCGGGCACGCCGGGATGTACGGGGGCTTCATCTTGCCGCCCGACGACGACGGGGCCCACTTCGGGGTGCTGTTCTGGCACAAGGACGGCTACTCCACCGCCTGCGGCCACGGCACCATGGCGCTCGGAGCCTGGGCCGTGGACACCGGCCGGGTCGCCGCCCCCGACGACGGCGAGGTCCAGGTGCGGATCGACGTGCCCTCGGGGCGGGTCTGCGCGACCGTGCACCGTACGGCCGGCCGTACCACCGGGGTCACCTTCCGCAACGTCCCGGCGCGCGGCAGCGCCCGCAAGGTGCCCGTCGCCACCACCCTCGGCATGACCGAGGCCGACATCGCGCACGCCGGGGCCTGTTACGCCTCCGTCGCGGCGCGGGACCTCGGCCTGGAGGTGACCCCGGCCGCGCTGCCCTCGCTCGTGCGGGCCGGGCAGGAGATCCGGGCGGCGCTCGCCACCCACCCCGGGACCTGGCACCCGGACGGGCCGCTGCTCTCCGGGGTCTACGGGGTGATCCTGTACGAGGAGATGCCCGACACCCCGTTCGGGCCGCACCAGCGCAACGTCACCGTCTTCGCCGACGGGCAGATCGACCGCTCGCCCTGCGGCTCCGGCACCTCGACGCGGCTCGCGCTGCTGTCCGAGGACGGGCGGCTGGGGGAGGGGGAGGACCTGCTGCACGAGTCGGTCGTGGGCACGGTGTTCACGGGCCGCGTCGCCGGGCGCGTGGCGGACGGCCTGATCACGGAGGTCACCGGTACGGCGTACCGCACCGGCGAACACCTCTTCACCCTCGACCCGCACGACGCCCTCGGCGCGGGGTTCCTGCTGTGATCCCCCAGCTGTCGGGCGCCGCGATGGCCGGGCTGCTCACCCCGGCCGCCGCCGCGGACGCCCTGGCCGGCGCACTGCTCGCCGGGCTGGACCCGGAGACCTGTCCGCCGCGCAGCGCCCTGCCGGTGCCCGGCGGCGGGGAACTGCTGCTGATGCCGGCCGCCACCGGCTCCTACGCGGGCGTGAAGATCGCCGGGGTGGCGCCGGGGAACCCCGCGCTCGGGCTGCCCCGGATCACCGGGTCGTACCTCCTGCTGGACGGCCCCACCCTGCGTCCGCTGGCCCTGCTCGACGGGGCGGCGCTGACCACCCTGCGCACCCCGGCGGTCTCGGCGCTGGCGCTGCGCCATCTGGCCCCGGCCGGGCGGCCGCTGCGGCTGTTGCTCTTCGGGTCGGGGCCGCAGGCGTACGGGCACCTCGAAGCGGTGCTGGCGATCCGGCAGCTCGCGGAGGTGGTCGTCGTGGCCCGCGCGGGGTCGCCCGACAGCGCGGAGCGCGCCGGGAAGCTGGCGGCGCACGCGCGGGGGCTGGGGGTGCCGGCCCGGCCGGGGGCGGCGGCGGAAGTGGCCGACGCCGACCTGGTGATCTGCTGCACCACCTCCCGCGAACCCCTCTTCGACGGGCGGCTGGTCGCACCGGGAGCGACCGTGGTCGCGGTCGGCTCGCACGAGCCGGACGCCCGCGAGGTCGACACGGCGCTGGTCCGGCGGGCGGCCGTGTACGTGGAGTCGCGTGCGGCGGCTCTGCGCGAGGCGGGGGACCTGCTGGTTCCGGAGGCGGAAGGGGCCATCGGGGCCGGTCATATCAGCGGCACCCTGGCCGACCTGGTCGCGGGCCGGATGCCGGGAGCGGGGACGGGGAGTTGTCCACAACTCTTCAAGAGTGTGGGCATGGCCTGGGAAGATCTCGCTGTGGCGGTCGCCCTGTTCGAGGCCGCCGGGAGAGGTGTCCGCTGAGGAGCAAGCGCAACGTGACATTGTACGCTGTTCCTCCGCACGCCGGTGGTGTGAGCGGTCTCGGAGGATATGCAATGGGTGACCTGAAGCAGCACAGTCTCATCAAGGCTCAGGAACGGCTCCGCGACCAGGTCGGCCACGCCCTGCGGGCAGCCCTGATAGCGGGTGAACTGCGCCCCGGGAGCGTCTACTCCGCCCCCGGCCTCGCGGCCGAACTCGGCGTCTCGGCCACCCCGGTGCGCGAGGCCATGCTCGACCTGGCCCGCGAAGGCCTGGTCGAGCCGGTCCGCAACAAGGGTTTCCGGATCACCGAGGTCAGCGAACGCGACCTGGACCAGTACACCGAGCTGCGCACGATGATCGAGGTCCCGACCATCGGCCGGATCACCAAGATCGCGACTCCGGAGCAGCTGGAGGCGCTGCGCCCGATCGCCGAGGAGATCGTCACCAGCGCCCGCGAGCACAACCTCATCGGGTACCTGGAGGCCGACCGCCGCTTCCACCTGACCCTGCTGGGCCTCTCGGGCAACGACCGCCTGGTCGAAACCGTCGGCGACCTGCGCAAGCGCTCCCGGCTGTACGGCCTGACCGGCCTGGACGAGGCCGGGAAGCTGGTCTCCTCGGCCGAGGAGCACATCGAACTCCTCGACCTGATGCTCACCGGCGACGCGGAGGCGGCCGAAGCCTGCATGACCCGCCACCTCGGCCACGTCCGCTCCCTGTGGGCCCAGGGCCGCGACGAGCCCGTCGGCCGCATCCCGGGCGGCCTGGGCTCGGGCCTGTAGCCCCGGGGCCGGCCCGCCGCCGACTGCCCGCCGGCGGCTATGCGGGCCCGCGCCCGGCGGCCGGGTCGCGGGTTACCAGGTCGAGCACCGCACGCATCGCCTCCACCGGCAGCCGGGGTGAGCGGGCGGCCCACCGGGCGACGCGCTCCGAGCCGTCGCCGAGCAGGCGCACCACGGTCTCCGGAGCCGCCCGGGGGTCCGCGGCGACGGCCTGCCGTACGGAGGGGTCCTCGTCCGCCGCCAGCCGCTCCCGCAGCGCGGCCGGCAACTCCGGGTCGCGCACGGCCAGTGCGCGCATGTGGGCGTCCGGGTCGGTGGCGAACCGCCGGAGCACCTCGGGCGGGAAGGTGTAGTAATCCGCGGGCCGCTCCAAGGACTTCTCGTCCTCATGGCGCCGCTCGATGTCCTCGGCCGTCGCGAGGTCCGCCCCGGGCGTCCGGGACAGGGCGGTCATGCGGACCCGCGGGTCCTCGTCGTGGAGCATCTCCCGTACGAGCCCCTCCGGCAGCCGCCCGCTGCGGGCGGCCGCGCGCCGCAGCCCCACGTGGGGGGAGCGGGCGTGCGGGACGGGGTCGGCCTCGACCCAGGGGAAGTCCTGCCTCTCGAGGAAGAAGAGGACCCTCCCGCAATGGGCGTCGGACTCCTGCTCGTCCGGCAGCTCCTCCCGGCTCCGCAGGTTCCCGGCGACCAGCCACGCGTGGATCTCGTCCCGGAGCTCCGGCGGGGTGTCCGCGCGGGCGAAGATCTTTCCCCGCACGTGCGGATCCGGGTCCCGGGCCAGCAGGTCCCGTACCCGAGCCGGCAGTTGGGGGTGCTCGGCGAGGTTCAGCCGCACGGAGTAGTCGGGGTCGGCGGCCAGGGCGGCCGCGGTCTCCTCGTCCAGGCCGGCGAACCGTAGGGCGCGCCACCGTGTGGCCGGGTCGGCGAGCAGGGCGGCGAGCAGGTCGTCCGGCGGCCGGTGCCTGCAGGCGGCCGTCCGCACCCGAGGGTCGGCATCGGTGAGCAGGGCGCGCAGGAGGTGCGGTGCGGGCTCCGTCCGGCTTCCGGCCAGCGCCTCCCGCACCTGCGGGCTCGGGTCGGCGGCGAGAGTGGCCTGGGTGCGGGGCGACAGGCCGGGTTGCATCGCGAGGGCGTGCCGTACGAGCCCCGCGGGATCGGCGGCGAACAGGTCGTGCCGCCCGGCTGTGGCGTCCTCGGTCTGCACGCGCATCAACCGCACCCTGAAGTCCGGATCGACGGCGAGCCGGGCGGCGAACTCCGGCGGCAGCGACCTGCCGCACGCGAGCTCGAAGGCCTTGCCGTGGGCCAGGATCGCCTCGCACAGGAGCGCGCTGGGCGTGCCCCGCCGCTGTACCAGCGCGATCGCGGACAGGCCGTGGGGCAGGAGCGGGATGGCGATCTCGTCGGGAAGGGCGGGGTTTTCGGCGAGCCCGGTCATCACCTTGGTCGGGTGCGCGAGTTCGGGAATGCCGGGAAATCCGGGCGGGTCCGTCGAATCCATGGCCGGAGGGTAGGCGGCGTGGCCTCCAACTGCCATGGGCCCGGCCGGATTTGGACACGGCTGGATAACGGCCGCTCCAACCCCTTGTCAGTGCAATTTCACATTACTATGTTACCGGTCACATCATAGAGCGCGGCCCTTCACTGGAGTGACCCATGACCAAGCGCACCCAACTCGCCCTCGCCACCGCCCTGGTGGCCGCACTCGCACTCGGCGCCTCGGGCTGCTCCGACCCCAAGAAGGGCTCCGCCGGCGCGGGTGCCTCCAACCCCGCCTCGGCCAACGACGGCAAGACCCTCGGCGGGACCCCCGTCAAGGGCGGCACGATCACCGTCCTGTCCAACCAGGACTTCGCCCACCTCGACCCCGCCCGCAACTGGGTCATGCCGACGATGGACTTCGGCACCCGCCTCCTCTACCGCACCCTCGTCACCTTCAAGGCCGAGCCCGGCAAGGCCGGCAGCGAGCTCGTCCCCGACCTCGCCACCGACCTCGGCACCCCCTCCAACGGCGGCCGCACCTGGACCTTCACCCTGAAGGAGGGCGTCAAGTACGAGGACGGCTCGCCCATCAAGGCGCAGGACATCAAGTACAACGTCGAGCGCTCCATGGCCCCCGACCTCACCGGCGGCCCCGACTACGCGGCCCAGTACCTGACCGGCGCCGAGGGCTACAAGGGCCCGCTCCAGGGCAAGCACCTCGACTCCGTCAAGACCCCCGACGACCGCACGATCGTCTTCGAACTGAAGCGGCCCGTCGCCGAGTTCTCCGCGACCGCGACCCTGCCCACCTTCGCCCCGGTCCCCGAGGCGCAGGAGAAGGGCACCCAGTACGACGCCCGCCCGTTCTCCTCCGGCCCGTACAAGATCGAGTCGTACGACCGGGACAAGAAGCTGGTCCTGGTCCGCAACGAGCACTGGGATGCCAAGACCGACACCGTCCGCAAGGCCTACCCGGACAAGTTCGTGGTCGTCATGGGCCTCAAGGGCGGCCAGATCGACGACCGGATCATCGCCGGGGAGGGCGCCGACGCCTCCTCCGTCCAGTGGTCCGACATGCGGCCCGAGAGCGCCCCCAAGGTGCTGCCCAAGCCGGAGATCAAGTCGCGGCTGCTGGCCGAGTCGCAGGGCTGTACCGAGATGCTCCAGATGAACAACTCCCGCGCCCCCTTCGACGACCCGAAGGTCCGCGAGGCCATGCAGTACGCCCTCGACAAGGAGGCCGTGGTCACCGCGGGCGGCGGCCCGGCCCTCAACGAGATCGCCACCGCCTATCTGCCCCCGGCCCTCTCCGGCGGCAAGCAGGCCGACACCCTCAAGATCGCCCCGGCCGGCGACCCGGCCAAGGCCAAGGAACTGCTCAAGGCCGCCGGCAAGGAGACCCTGAAGGTCTCCCTCGCCGTCTCCACCGGCGACAAGGGCAAGGCGGAGGCCGTCCAGCAGGGCCTGGCCCGCGCGGGCGTCGAGGTCGTCATCGACACCGTCGACCCCGGCGCGTACTACGACGTCATCGGCGACACCACCACCGCGCCCGACCTCGTCCTGTCCGGCTGGTGCCCCGACTACCCCTCCGGGTCCACCTTCCTCCCCTTCCTCTTCGACGGCCGCACCATCAAGGCCAAGGGCAACCAGGGCAACTACTCGCAGTTCCGCGACGACGCCACGATGAAGCGGATCGACGAGATCAACGCCATGGCCGACGCCAAGCAGGCCAACCAGGCCTGGATCGACCTCGACGCCGAGATCATGAAGAAGTCCCCGGCCGTCCCCGTCCTGCTGGAGCGCAAGCCGCTGCTCGTGGGCACCAACATCGCCGGCGCCTTCGGCCACCCCGTCTGGGTCGGCCAGCTCGACTACGCCACCATCGGCCTCAAGGACCCCGCCAAGAGCCAGAGCCAGGGCTGAACATGACCGCCGCCATCGCCGCCACGTCCCCGGACGCGGCGGCGGTCACGGAGATCCCTCCGGGCAGCAGCCCCTGGCAGCTCGCCCGGCGGGAACTCCGCCGCCGCCCCGCCGTCCGCGTCAGCCTCTGCGTCGTCCTGCTCTTCGTCCTGATGGCCGTCACCGCCCCCTGGCTGGGCGCGCTCGGCGGCTGGTCCCCCGAGGAGTTCGACAAGTCCGCCATCGACCCCTACCTCGGCGGCCAGCCCCTGGGCTCCTTCGGCGGGATCAGCCCCGAGCACTGGCTCGGCGTCGAACCCGTCACCGGCCGCGACCTGTTCGCCCGCGTGGTCCACGGCGCCCAGGTCTCGCTCCTCATCGCCTTCGCCGCCACCGCCATCGTCGTGGTGGCGGGCACCGCGGCCGGGATCGCCGCCGGCTACTTCGGCGGCCGCACCGACGCCGTCCTGTCCCGGCTGATGGACCTGACCATGTCCTTCCCCAGCCTCATCTTCATGATCGCGATGCTGTCGGTGGCCAAGGACGTCAACCGCATCGTCCTGATGACCGCCGTCATCGGCGTCTTCGGCTGGCCCGGCGTCGCCCGCGTCGTGCGCGGCCAGACCTTCTCCCTCAAGCACCGGGAGTACGTGGACGCCGCCCGGGTCGGCGGAGCGAGCTCCTGGCGCATCCTGACCCGTGACATCCTCCCGGGCGTCTCCGGGCCGGTCATCGCCTACACCACCCTGCTCATCCCCGGCATGATCAGCACCGAGGCCGCCCTCAGCTACCTCGGCGTCGGCGTCCGGCCGCCCACCCCGTCCTGGGGCCAGATGATCGCCGAGTCCGTGGCCTTCTACGAGACCGACCCCATGTACTTCGTCATCCCCAGCCTCTTCCTCTTCCTCGCCGTCCTCGCCTTCACCCTGCTCGGCGACGCCCTGCGCGACATCCTCGACCCGAGGGGCGGCCGGACGTGATCCTCTACCTCGCGCGCCGGCTGCTCGCCCTCGCGGGCGTCCTCCTCGCCATCGCCGCCGTCACCTTCCTCATCTTCTACGTGCTCCCCTCCGACCCCGCCGCGACCGCCTGCGGAAAGACCTGCAGCGCCGAGCGACTGGCCGACGTACGCGCCTACCTCGGCCTCGACCGGCCCGTGTGGCGCCAGTTCCTCGACTTCCTCACCGGCATCTTCACCGGGCGCACCCTCGGCACCGGCCAGTACGCCGTCCAGTGCGACTTCCCGTGCTTCGGCTACTCGTACGAGAACTCCCTGCCCGTGTGGGACCTGCTGATGGACCGCCTCCCGGTCTCCGCCTCCCTCGCCGTCGGCGCCGCCGCCCTGTGGCTGGTCCTCGGCCTCGGCGCGGGCGTCACCGCGGCCCTGCGCAAGGACACCGCCACCGACAAGGCCCTCATGGTCGGCGCCGTCGCCGCCGCCTCCCTGCCGGTCTACTTCACCTCGGTGATGCTCATCTACGGGGTCATCCGCGTCGCCGGACTCCTGCCCTACCCCAGCTACCAGGCCTTCACCGACAACCCGCTGGCCTGGGCGAGCAACCTGCTGCTCCCGTGGACCGCGCTCGCCCTGCTCTACGCCGCCATGTACGCCCGCCAGAGCCGCGGTTCGATGATCGAGGCGATGGCCGAGCCGTACATCCGCACCGCCCGCGCCAAGGGCATGCCCGAGCGCACGGTCGTCGTCAAACACGGACTGCGCTCCGGCATGACCCCGATCCTGACCATCTTCGGCATGGACCTGGGCGGGCTGCTCGCCGGAGCCGTCATCACCGAGTCCATCTTCGGACTCCCGGGCATCGGGCGGCTGTTCTACGGGGCGCTGGTCAACTCCGACCAGCCCGTCGTCCTCGGGGTCACACTGCTGGCCGCCTTCTTCATCGTCGTCGCGAACCTCGTCGTCGACCTCCTGTACGCCGTCATCGACCCGAGGGTGAGGTACTGATGACCCCCGTTCCCCAGCCGCCCCCCGGGGCACCCCCCGCCGGCGCTCCGCTCCTCGAAGTGCGCGACCTGCGCGTCACGTTCACCACACCGCGAGGCTCCGTACGGGCCGTGGACTCGCTCGGCTTCACCGTCGAGGCCGGCCGCACCCTCGGCATCGTCGGGGAGTCGGGGTCGGGCAAGTCCGTCACCTCGCTCGCCGTCATGGGCCTGCACCGGGGCGCCGAGATCGGCGGATCCATCACCCTGGCCGGGCAGGAGCTGACCACCCTGTCCGAGAAGCAGCTGTCCAAGCTGCGCGGCCGCAAGATGGCCATGATCTTCCAGGACCCGCTCTCCAGCCTGCACCCCTACTACACGGTCGGCGAGCAGATCGCCGAGCACTTCAGGGTCCACTTCAGGGCCGGCCGGGCCGCCGCCAAGAAGCGGGCCGTCGACATGCTCGGCGAGGTCGGCATCCCCGAACCCGCCCGCCGGGCGGGGGAGTACCCGCACCAGTTCTCCGGCGGCATGCGCCAGCGGGCGATGATCGCGATGGCGCTCGCCTGCGAGCCCGAGCTGCTCATCGCCGACGAGCCGACCACCGCCCTCGACGTCACCGTGCAGGCGCAGATCCTGGAGCTGATCGCCCGGCTCCAGGAGGAGCGCGGCCTCGGCGTCGTCATGATCACCCACGATCTCGGTGTGGTGGCCAGGGTGGCCCACGAGGTCCTGGTCATGTACGGCGGCCGCGCCGCCGAACAGGCCCCGGTGGACGACCTGTTCGCCGACCCGGCGCACCCCTACACCCGGGGGCTGCTCGACTCGCTGCCCCGGCTGGACGACAGCGACGACGAGCCGCTGCGGGCCATCCCCGGCTCCCCGCCCTCGCTGCTGGCCCCGGCCCCGGGATGCGCCTTCGCCCCGCGGTGCGGGACCGCGGCCGCGGGCGGCGAGGAAGAGCGGGAGCGCTGCCGGACCGAGCGGCCCGAACTCGCGGTGTACGGGTCCGGCCGAAAGGCGGCGTGCCACTTCGCGGGCCGCGGAACCCCGGCCGCCGCGGGCCCGCCGGGGCCACGGGCCACACCCGGAGAGAACGTTGCACGAGAGGTGTCCCGATGAGCCGGGAAGCGGCCCCGACGCGGGCTCCCGCCACGGCGGCCCGAGAAGAGCAGCCGCTGCTGCGCGTGCGCGACCTCACGATGTCCTTCCCCGGCAAGCGGACCGCGACCGGACGCCGGGGGGCGCCCGTGCGAGCCGTCGACGGCGTCTCCTTCGACCTGGAAGCGGGCCGGACCCTGGGCCTCGTCGGGGAGTCGGGCTGTGGAAAGTCCACCACCGGCCGGATGCTGGTCCGGCTGCTGGAACCGACCTCCGGCAGCGTCGAGTTCGACGGGAAGGACATCAGCCGGCTCTCCCAAGGGGCCCTGCGCCCGATGCGCCGGCACCTCCAGATGGTCTTCCAGGACCCGCACTCCTCGCTCAACCCCCGCCAGACGGTGGCCCGGATCATCTCCGACCCGCTGCTGGTGCAGGGTTCGAGCGCGGCGGACGCCCGCCGCCGGGCCGCCGAGCTGATGGAGCTCGTCGGACTGATCCCGGAGCACATCGACCGCTACCCGCACGAGTTCTCCGGCGGCCAGGCACAGCGCATCGGCATCGCCCGCTCGCTGGCCACCAGCCCGCGCCTGATCATCGCCGACGAGCCGGTCTCCGCGCTCGACGTCTCCGTCCAGGCGCAGATCGTCAACCTGATGGAGCGGCTGCGCGCCGAACTGGGCCTGGCCTACGTGTTCATCGCGCACGACCTCTCCGTCGTCAAAAGGGTCAGCGACCGGGTCGCGGTCATGTACCTCGGCCGGATCGTGGAGATGGGCGACAAGAAGTCGCTCTACGAGAACCCCCAGCACCCGTACACACGGGCGCTGTTGTCCGCCGTACCGCTGCCGGATCCGGCGGCGGAGCGGCGGCGCGAGCGGATCGTGCTGCTCGGCGACCCGCCGAGCCCGGCCGCCCCGCCGCCCGGGTGCACCTTCCACCCCAGGTGCCCCATGGCGCAGGAGATCTGCCGCACCGAACGGCCGCTGCTGCGGACCGTGGCCTCCCGTGAGGTGGCCTGTCATCTGGTGTAGGCGAAGGGGCCCGGGGGACTGACGGGGAACCCCGGGAGAAAAGGAGGGCCCCGGAGCCGACGACCAAAGGCGCCCGGGCCCGTCCCTGTTCCGTCCGTCCGTGCGGTCTCAGCCCACGCCCCGCTCCATTCGGAAGAACACCAGCACCCAGTCTC